>JASHVX010000035.1 GCA_030044375.1 Nitrososphaerales archaeon
AGAGACGCAGTGTTGAGCCGGGACGAGAACATCATCGACGTCGAGGGGCTAACCAAGGTGTACAACGGCACGCTGAAGGCCGTTGACGGGGTGTCCTTCCAGGTGAAGGAGGGCGAGATATTCGGGTTCCTCGGCCCCAACGGGGCCGGCAAGACGACCACCATCAACATCCTCACCACGCTCGCGAGGCCGACCGGCGGCAAGGCCATGATCAACGGCTACGACATCCACAAGCACCCCACGGAAGTGAGGAGGAGCGTGGGCGTGGTCCCTCAAGAGTACACGGCTGACGAGGACATCACGGGGTTCCAGAACATACTCCTCTGCGCGGACCTCTACGGCCTGCCAAGGAGCGACTCGAAGCCGCACGCGACTGAGCTCCTGCAGCTTGTCGAGCTACAGGACGCGGCCAACAGGAAGGTGGGAACCTACTCGGGCGGGATGAGGAGGCGGCTGGAGCTCGCCTGCGGCCTGATCAACTACCCAAAGCTCCTCTTCCTGGACGAGCCTACGCTCGGCCTCGACGTCCAGACGAGGTCGGCGGTGTGGAGGTACATCAGGATGCTGAAGGTGGAGTACCACATGACGCTCTTCCTGACCACCCACTACCTTGAGGAGGCCGACTCCCTGTGCGACAGGATAGCGATCATCGACCACGGCCACATCATCAGGGTGGGCAGCCCGAGCGAGCTGAAGGCGAGCATAGGAGGGGACATCATAGTGGTGGGCGTGGCGGAGTCGGAGCCCGACATCTCGGGGGACATCTCGAAGATACCCCTCGTCAGAGACGTGAAGAAGAACGGCGCGGAGTACAGGATAAAGTCAGAGGTCGGGGAAGAGTCGTCGATCCAGATAATAGACCTGGTGAGGTCTAAGGGGCTGCACGTCACCAAGATATCGCTGACGAAGCCGACCTTGGACGAGGCTTACCTGGAGTTCACGGGGAGGAGCATCAGGGAGGAGGAGTCGAGCAAGGCCGATGCCTTCAAGCAGAGGGTCACCATGATGAGGGCAAGGAGGTAGCCGCGACGACTGAAGACCTGACGAGGTCGACGGTGACGGCCCAGGAGCAGGGCGCGAACAAGGAGATGGAGCGGGAAAGGGCCTTCAGGGCCGCGCCCAAGCTGAACAAGAGCCCCCTGCACGGGCTGTGGGCCCTCACCAACCGCGACCTGATAAAGTGGTACAGGAACCCGATACAGCTCATAATCTCGCTGGTCCAGCCCATCGTCTGGCTCGGGCTGTTCGGGAAGGCGTTCAACATAGCCGGGCTCATCCCCAGCACCGCAGGGATATCGGCCGCGCAGATCGACCTCGCCAGCTTCGGGACGACTAGCTACTTCTCGTACCTCGCCGCAGGGATGCTGGCCTTCATCATCCTGTTCACTGCCGCCTTCGCAGGGATGTCGGTCGTATGGGACAGGAGGTTCGGCTTCATGAACAAGGCGATGAGCACGCCCGTAGGCAGAGGGGCCATAGTGACAGCCAAGGTGCTCCAGAGCGTGGTCAGGTCTCTCATACAGGCCGGGATAGTGCTCGTGATCGCAGTCGTGCTCGGCATGGACACCACCTACTTCAGCGCGTTCGCGATAGTCGGCACCTTCGTCATGCTCTTCCTCATGACCTTCGGGCTGTCGTCGCTCTTCGTGATGCTGGCGCTGAGGAGCAGCGACTGGCAGACGCAGATGGCGATAATCAACCTGCTCAACCTGCCGCTGCTCTTCGCGAGCAACGCGATGCTCCCTGTCAAGATAATGCCCGGCTGGCTGAAGACGGTCATCAGGTTCAACCCGGTGAGCTACGCGGTCGACGGAGTCAGGCAGATGCTGCTGGGGACCAACTCGGCGACGGCCGCAGCCGCGGGCTATACCGGCGTGCTCGCCCCGCTCTGGGTCGACTTCGCCGTGCTCGCAGGTTTCGCCGCGCTGCTGTCAGTCCTCGGCATCTTCCTCTCCTGGAAGCTGCTCTCGAAGTAGAGAGCCAAGGCCTGCCGCCGAGCCGTGGGGCCGCGGACAGGCGCCCTAGACCGCGGGGAGGCGCCAGATTGCCATCTGCTCCACCCTCCGGTAGGAGACTTCCTTACTCGCGTCTATGGACTCTCTCATCCTCTGCACGACCTTGTGGAACGTCTCGTCGGGCATGGTGGGCGTGTGCCCGAAGGGGCGCTTCTCGAAGAAGTCCAGCCGCTCTCCCAGCGTGGTGGAGACCTGGACGTCCATAATCGTCGCGAGCTCGTCGGGCGGGTACGACTGCATGAACTCTGTCTCGTTCTTGAACCTCTGACGCCAGTCCTCGAACCCTGACGGGAGCTGGTAGCCGAGCTCTCCCGCCGCCTTCCTGAAGGTCTCGCGGAGCTCGCCTCCCATGCCGGGCTCCCCCGACCTGGAGTCGGCGTCTCTCTTGCGCACGAAGGCGACTATCTCCTTCTTCGCGACCCGCGACAGCTTCCCGAACGTCTCCGACGGGCTGTCCAGGAGGTGGAGCACGTGCGCCATGACGGCTGCGTCGACGCTCTT
>JASHVX010000036.1 GCA_030044375.1 Nitrososphaerales archaeon
GCCCCAGTTGGTCACAGTCACCAGCGTCGCGTCCTTTCCCCACGGCTTGAACGTCCACTCGACGAGGTCGGGTTTGCCGTAGCCTGCCCACTCTATGAGGATACGGCTGTCCTTCTCGACTGCCTTCACATCGACCTCGGAGGAGACACCGTACATCTCCCACTCCCAGGTGACTTTCGCCCCTGTTCTCAGGCTTCCACTGCTCTTCGTAAACCAGAACTTGGTGGTGACCCTCGGGTCTATGAACGCCTGGAATACTTCCCCGACAGGCCGCCTGATCAGCATCTCGGCTTTGGCCTTGATCGACTTGTTCAGTTCGCGGCCGCCTCCGCTTCCTGTCGCGGCCTGTCTGCGGGTCTCAGCCTCTCCACAGTAGCTGCACGAATCTTCCGTATATTAACGGATGCCGCCGGATAGATGCGCCACCCTCTCTCGCAGAACCCTGCATGGTAGCAATTCTAAAATATGGGGGAGAGCCCTTAAGAAAGACCTGATGTCCCTGAGCGGAATCGGGCGGGTCGTCTCGTTTGTCAGCAGAAGCGAAGTCAGGAGCCAAGTCCTGGTCGACATATCCAAAGCCCCGAGGACCCCGTCGGAGCTCGCGTCCCTGCAGAACAAACACGTCAGCCACGTCAGCCGGGCCCTCGCCGAGCTACGGCAGCAGGGCCTCGTGGAACCAATCTTCACGAACTCACGAGAGAAGTACTACAGGGCAACCGATCGTGGTTACTTGATACTGGCGACGTTCTCGAAGGCCAGGTAGGGCCTGAGTCTGCGCCGGCCGCTTTCTAATCCGTCTCCCTCTACCTTGAGTCCCGGCTAAATGACGCGGACTCCGGTGCCTCTCTCAAAATTTATAGTGCCCTCCGGAGGCCGCCTCTCAGCCGCCGGCAATTGAAGGCCATAGAAGTCGACTCGCTAACGAAGGTGTATTCCAACGGCACGAAGGCAGTCGACGACATAAGCTTCTCCGTGGAGGAGGGCGAGATCTTCGGGATGTTGGGACCCAACGGGGCAGGCAAGACGACCACAATCAAAATGATAACGACGCTCGCCAAGCCCACGACCGGAAGCATACAGGTGTTCGGAGTGGACGCCGTGCGAAACTCGGAGGAAGTCAGGAAGATGTTCGGCCTCGTCCCACAGGCCATCTCGGTGGACGGAGACCTCACCGGCTACGAGAACCTGTTGATCTTCGCCAAGCTGTTCTACGTCGACCGAGCCGAAAGGAGGGCCAGGATCCTCGACGCCCTGGAGTACTTCGGGCTCGGCGACAGGGCCGACGACCTCGTGAAGAACTATTCGGGCGGGATGATGAGGCGCCTCGAGATAGCCCAGGCGCTGGTGAACAGGCCGAAGATCCTCTTCCTAGACGAACCGAGCATCGGGCTCGACCCCCACTCGAAGAACCAGGTGGTCCAACAGGTGCAGGAACTCAACCGGGAATTTGGGACGACCATCCTGGTCACGACTCACGACATGCACGAGGCGGACACGCTATGCAACAGGCTGGCCATAATGAACAGGGGGACGATCGCGGTCTCAGGTCCCCCAGCCGAGCTCAAGCGCTCGGTCGGAGGCGACGTGCTCACGCTGAAGGTCACAGGGGAAGTGGTGACCGACCTTCCCCCTGGCCTCGGCACGATAGTCGAGTCGGAGCCTGGCGTGATCAAGGTCCTGACAGACGACGGCGAGAGGGCCATCCCGAGGATAACCAGCCACTTCCAGAGGAAGGGCGCCGTGGTCGAGTCCATCTCCCTGAGCAGGCCCACCCTCGACGACGTCTTCATGAAGTACACCAAGAGCTCGATCCAGAAGGAAGAGGGGACCTTCAGCCAGACCCGCTCGGAGCGGCGCAACATCGCGAGGCATGCGAGATGAACCCCATCTCGCGCTTCGCCACCAGCGCCTTGACGATAGCTGAGATGGAGGCGCGCAAGATCAGGCACGACTCGACCGAGCTCTGGATGCGGGGCGTGCAACCCGCCCTCTGGCTCCTGATCTTCGGCGAGGTCTTCAACTCTGTCAGGAGCCTGGCACCGCCGGGCGGTTACACCTACATACAGTACATCGCGCCTGGCGTCCTGGCACAGTCGGTGCTGTTCGTGGCCATATTCTATGGGATAACGATCGTGTGGGAGAGGGACGTCGGACTCCTCACCAAGCTCCTGTCGACGCCGTCACCGAGGCTCTCTGTCGTGGTCGGCAAGGCGCTGGCAGCCGGCGTGAGGGGGATTTTCCAAGGGGTGATGATCTTCGCCCTGGCCTTGATAATAGGGGTCAACCTCAGGTTCGACCCGCTGGACGTGCTAGGCGTCTTCGTCGTGGTCGTCCTCTTCGCGATGTGTTTCTCGGCCTTCTCGATGACTCTCGCGTCCTTCCTGAAGACCAGAGACAGGATGATGGGCATAGGCCAGGCGATAACGATACCGCTCTTCTTCGCCAGCAACGCGATCTATCCCGTGTCTCTGATGCCGGCATGGCTGCAGTACATCTCCAAGTTCAATCCGCTCAGCTATGTGGTGGACGCGTTGAGGTCGATGCTCCTCACGGGCGACTACTCCTCCCTGCCGACCGATATCGCAGCGCTCGTGGCTGCGACGGCGTTCTTCATAGGCTGTGGCTCCATCGTCCTGAAGCGACTGATAGAGTAGGTCGCGCCTCCCTGAGCTCTCGCCCTAGCTTTTAGCCCTGAGAGTGGAGCCAGTCGGCGTTGGCCGGGAAGCGCGCCGGAGGGATCGAGAGCTTCTTCAACCCCAAGTCGATCGCCGTCGTCGGGGTCTCGTCGGACGCCTCGAAGCTGGCGTCGATAATCTTCTCGAACCTCATGACCAGGCGCTCCGGGGGACAGCTCAAGTCGACCGTCTACGCCGTGAATCCGTCACACTCTTTCGTAGGCGACCAGCGGTGCTACCCCAGCCTCTCCTCCTTGCCTGAGGCTCCCGAGTTGGTCGTGGTCGCGGTCCCCGCGCAGTTCGTCCTGGGCCTCGTCCGCGAGGCCGGGGAGGCCCGGTGCAAGGCCCTGGTCGTCATCACAGGCGGGTTCGCGGAGGCTGGCAAGGGCGATCTCGAGCAGGAGATGCTGGAGATTGCGCGCGGGGCCGGCATGCGGGTGCTCGGCCCTAACACCATCGGCGTAGTCGACACTTCGTCGGGAGTAGACACGCTGTTCCTGAAACCCACGAAGGTCCTGGACGACGGCAGAGAAGTCGCCTCGCTGCTCCCTCCACTCAAGGGGAACGTGGTAGTGATAACGCAGAGCGGCCACCTCGGGGAGACAATCTGCGAGGAACTGGCTGCGAACCACGTCGGGGTGAGGGCGCTGGTAGGAACCGGGAACCAGCTGGACGTCTCGGTCGAGGACATCGTCGCGCACTTCGCCGACGACGTGGCGTGCAAGGTGATCGCCATCTATCTCGAAGGGGTGCGCGACGGGCGTCGCTTCATCGACGCGACCGCTGCCGCCGCGAAGTCCAAGCCCGTGGTTGTGTTCAAGACGGGCAAGACGGGGGCGGGGGCAAGGGCGGCGGTCACCCACACCGCCTCGCTGGTGGGCGACTACGACGTATACAGGGCGGCGTTCGAGAGGGCCGGGGTCGTCGAAGCCGAGTCGTTCGAGGACCTGATCGACTTCTGCGTGGCGTTCTCACTGCTGCCCCGCGGGTCGGGCAGGCGGCTTCTGATATCCACGAACGCAGGCGGAGTGGGAGCCATGGCCGCAGACGAAGCGGCGCGGACGGGCCTCCAAGTCCCCTTGCCGAGCCGGACCACGCTAGCCGTTCTCAGAAGGCGGCTGGGAAAGGCGCTCCCCGTCTCGGGAGGCGCGCTAGGCAATCCCCTCGACCTGACGGCTTCAGCCGACACCGACGCCTTCGCTGCGGCCACTGAGGTCGCGCTCTCATCGAGCGACTATGACATGGCTGTAGTCTTGCCCACGCACCAGACCCCAGCAATCCGGCCGGACGTCTCCAAGCGCATGTCGGAGTCGTTGCGCAGGACAGGCAAGCCTGCGAGCGTCTGCGTCACCGGAAGGGCCGAACTGGCCCGGATGATCAGTGAAGACTTCCTCGCGAGGGGGTTTCCGAGCTTCCCCGCCCCAGAGAGGGCAGTCAGGGCCTTGGCGGCGTTGTCGTCGTACGCGGAGCGCTCCCCGCGGGCGAGCGGGGCGCCCTCTTTCAGGCGCGGGGGCAAGACCGTGCTCCGCGCGGGGCCGGGCGGCCGGCTGCCTCCCGATGTCGCTGCGGAGTTGATGTCCGCCTACGGCATCCCTCAGCCCAGATGGCGTCTGGTCGGCGCGGACGGGGGTGACCTCTCGGCCCGCGGACTGGCCTACCCACTGGCCTGCAAGCTGGTGTCGCCGCAGCTCATCCACAAGACGGAGGCAGGGGGAGTCATACTGAACGTCGCCGACGAGAGGTCCCTGAGGTCGGCGTTCGAAAGGCTCAAGCGCCTGGCGACCGGCGCCGGCATAAGATTCGACGGGGTCATGCTGCAGGAAATGGCGCCGGACGGCGTCGAACTCCTCCTGGGCTCCACGAGGGACAAGGTCTTCGGCCCC
>JASHVX010000037.1 GCA_030044375.1 Nitrososphaerales archaeon
GCCATCCACGACAAGAGCGTGTCCGACAAGCTCGACTCGATGAGGAGCGCGTGGAGATGACGCCCCCAGGAAGGTTCGTACGTTCAGGGAAGGTCAAGGACATCTACGACCTCGACCAAGACCACCTTCTCTTCCACTTCACCGACAGAGTCTCGGCCTTTGACGTCATACTGCCCACGAAGATCCCGCGCAAGGGCGAGGTCCTCTGCAGGCTCGGAGCCTACTGGTTCGAGACGCTGGGTGTCAGGAACCACATGGTCAGGCTCGAGGGCAACGACATGATGGTGGTCAGGAAGCTGCAGATGTTCCCAATAGAGAGCGTAGTGAGGGGATACCTGTACGGCAGCCTGTACGAGAGGGTCAAAGCAGGCGAAGTGTCGGTCCCATCCGCCCACGAGATGGCCGAGGCGCTTCCCGAGCCCTACTTCGACCCGACGACGAAGTCTGACGTAAAGGACGTGCCCATCACGGAGGCCGAGATCGTCGCCAAAGGGCTGTGCGCCAAGGACGAGCTTGCGGAGATAAGGAGCTCGACCGTCTCCATCTACCGAAAGCTGACGCAGGCAGCCAAGGGCTCCGGCTTCATACTCGCCGACCTCAAGCTGGAGTTCGGGAAAGACGCGAAGGGGCAGGTGGTGCTCGCAGACTCAATCGGTCCGGACGAGTTCAGGCTCTGGCCCGCCGCCTCCTACTCGGTGGGCAAGACTCAGGAGAGCTACGACAAGCAGGTCATCAGGGACTGGCTGACCAGGATGGGCTACAAGAAGAGCTTGGACGAGGCTAGGAAGAGCGGGGCAAACCTCCCTGCGCCTCCCGTGCTTCCCGACGACCTGGTAGCCGAGGTCACGAGCCGCTACATAGGCGCGTATGAGAAGCTCACAGGCCGAAGGTTCTAGCCCGATGGCGGTGTGAGTCCTTGGCTCGAGGGGCATACGCCAGGGCTGGAGTCGACGTCGAGAAGCTCAGAGGCATCCAGGGCGCGATGGCTTCGGCGCTGGAAGGCACCTTCTCCCTTCGGAGGGCCGGCCAGACGGGCGCCCCGCTGATGAGGATCGGCCACTACTCAGGCATGGTGGATCTGGGAGATGGGCGCGCCCTCACGCTCCACACCGACGGCGTGGGGACGAAGGTCCTGGTCGCGCAGGCGATGGAGAAATACGACACTGTCGGGATCGACTGCGTCGCGATGACGGTGAACGACCTGGTCTGCCTCGCCTCCGAGCCAGTGGCGCTCCTCGACTACATTGCGCTGGAACGTGAGGACGACGACCTGGTAGCCGAGATAGCCAAGGGCCTCGCTGAGGGGGCGAAACAGGCTAGGACCCCGATAGTCGGCGGCGAGACGGCGATACTCGGCGAGATGGTGAAGGGCGTCGGAGGCCGGGGCTTCGACCTCGTGTCGATGGGCGTCGGGACGGTCGCGAAGGGGGAGGAGGTGGACGGCTCGGAGATCGCCGTGGGCGACTCGGTCATCGGCCTCAAGAGCTCGGGCCTCCACTCCAATGGATACACGCTGGCCAGGAAGGTGCTTGCAAAGCACCCCCTCGACCTGCTCGTCCCTGAGCTGGGGAGGACCCTGGGCGAGGAGCTTCTCGTCCCGACAAGAATCTACGTGGAGCCGGCGCTCCGCCTGTCGCGCAAGATGGAGGTCCACGGTCTGGCTCACGTCACGGGCGGCGCATTCACCAAGCTGACCAGGCTCGTCGGCGACAGGGCTCTCTCGTTCAGACTCGAGCCGTTCGCGGAGGGCCCGATCTTCGCCATGATAGCCGAGGAGGGACGCATCCCAGGGTCAGAGATGTACTCCACCTTCAACATGGGGGTCGGGTTCTGCGTTGTCCTGCCCGCCGCGCTGGTCGAGGACGCCCTGAAGCTGTGCAGGAGGCTGGGGTTCCCCGCGTCTGTCATCGGGACTGTGGCACGCGGGAAGGGCGTCTATGTGGGCCGACGGAAGATAGCCTGACGCGAGGGCCAGGAGTGGAAGGCTCATCCAGGAAGTGAAGAGGTCGACCGGTCCATCCGCGACGGGGGACTCCTACGACTCGTATCGCAAGGCGGTCCAATACGTGGAGTCTTTCCTTCCCGCCACCGGCTTCGAGCGGTGGAAGATACTGCTCGACCGCTTCGGCAACCCTCATCAGAGGTTCCGGTCCGTCCACGTCGCTGGGACTTCAGGCAAGGGCTCGGTCGTCCAGATGGCCGGCGAGATACTGCTCGCGTCCGGCCTGAAGACCGGCGTGCACGTCAAGCCATACGTCCAGTCGGCCACCGAGAACATATCGATAGACGGGCGATACGTGAGCCCGGCCGCCTACGCACGGCTCATAGAGGAGGTGAAGCCTGTCGTCGAAGGGTTCTCGCCACAGGAGTACATCCGCCTCGGCCCCGTTACCTGGGGCGAAGTCACCAAGCTCCTCCCGCTCGTCTGCTTTGCCGAGCAGGGGGTCGACTACGGCGTCGTCGAAGCGGGGGTCGGCGGCCGGGACGACCTGACCAACGTGCTCACGCCCGAGGTCTCGGTGATAACAAGCGTCGGCATGGACCACTCGGAGACGCTCGGAGGCACGCTAGACGTCATAGCCCATCAGAAGGCCGGGATAATCAAGGACGGGGTGCCGGCGGTGACGGCCGCCAGGCAGCCGAAGGTCCTCAAGGTCATCTCTGGTGAGGCCAACCGGAGACACTCGAGGCTGTCGGTCTTGGGACGCGACTTCTATGTGAGGGTCCACGGGGTCAGCCTCGAAGGGACGAGGTTCGACTACAGGTCGAAGGACAGGCGCCTGGAAGGGATACAGGTGAGGATGGCGGGGAGGCACCAGGCGGCCAATGCGGCCGCGGCCATAAAGGCGGTCGACTCGCTGAAGCTGGGGCGGAGGGTCTCCGACGACGAAATCAGGGCAGGTCTCGCCAGTGCCAGGCTGCCCGGCCGGTTCGAGCTCGTCCAGGACGGCCCTCCCGTGGTCCTCGACGTCGCCCACAACGTCCAGAAGATGCGGGTCCTCGTGAAGGTGCTAGCCGGGGTCTTCAAGGGGCGCAGGGCGGTCTTCGTCGTCGCGTTCCTTGAAGGGAAGGACGCGAGGAGGATGATAGGGATGATGGCGCGCGACAGGGCCCGGTTCGTGTTTACGAGCCCCCGAGTCAGGGGCAAGAAACCGATCGACCCTGAGCTGCTGAAGACACTCGCGGAGTCGATGGGTTCGCGTGCCAGCGTCGACCCTGACCCGATGTCGGCACTGGACGCGGCTCTGAGCATGGCAGGACGCGGCGACGTGGTGTGCGTCACGGGCTCCCTGTACCTGGTGGGCAGGGTCCGCGACCGCTGGTTCCCCGAGAGGGCCGTGGTAGAGGGGCGGACTTCCTATCCTTAGGCACAGGCGGTCTCCAACCACCGGAAGGCTCTCCGAAGTTTAATTACACTCGAACCAGAAAGCCGCCGCAAGCCTTGCCAAAGACCAAGGTCGCGATGTACGGCCTCACGAGCGAAGGATACAGGCTCGCGGGAGGGCTGGTCGACAGGTCGCAGGTCACCATCGTCGACGAGACCCTTCAGATGGCGATGGACGTGGACGCGACCTTCCTGAAGAAGAACCCCAGGCTCGACGTGCTGATGGCGGGAGAACCACTGCTGAACCTCAAGCCCCTCGGCCAGGTGCTCTCGGAGGCCCAGGTCATCTTCTTTACCCCGAAGCTGCGCCGGCCATCCGACGAGTCGCTGATCGAGGCGGCCACGAAACTGAGAGACCTCGCGAAGTATCTCTCGAAGGGCGTCACCCTCGTCAACGCGCTCCCCACAGGTCCTGGAGGCAACGCCGACAACATAATGCTGGTAGAGAAACAGACAGGGCTCAAGATCGGCTCCACCCTCGCGTACGCCTACATGCCAGTGGCTCCGTCGGACAACAAGCCTGCCATGGTCTCGGTCGCCGGGACGCCCGAGAAGGGCGGCCTCTCCGAGCTAGGCTTCGTCCCGAACTCCCAGAACATCTTCTCGGCGGAGCTGGAGTACGCAGAGATGGTCCTCCAGGCGTCGATGGGCTCCGTCACCGAGATAGAGCTGGCCAGGAGGGCACGGGAGGCGGGGGTGACGCTTCAGAAGGCATCTGATGTCTACATGGACGACTTCACGAAATACCTCTACGAGCTGAAGGCGATCCAGGCGAGCGAGGAGACGGGGGAGTCCATCTCCTACCTCGCAGGTGCCACCCAGAAGAGCCTGGAGAACTACGTCAGGTACATCGTCGACGAGACGAGGGAGCTGCTCAAGGAGAAGGAGCTGAAGGCGAGCAGGACGAAGATAGACCTCGTCTGGAGCCTCGACACCCACGAGATCAGGGGCGAGAGGCAGCAGGTCGCCGAGAACATCCAGCAGAGGCTGAGAGACTACGTCACCGACGTGAACCTGGTGTCAGGCAGCCGGCTCAAGGGCGGCTCAGAGGTGCTCGACCCCCTGAAGCACAACATCCTGATAGCCTGCTCGAGAGACGACCACGAAGCTTCAAGGCAGGCGAAGAAGTCCCACCGGAGCTCGGAGATGACCCTGGTCTCAGCCACGCCCGCCCTCAGGAGAGAGTGACATGAAGGCCAAGATAGGGGGACTCGTCACGGCGCTGCTCACGCCGTTCAAGGAGGACGGCGCGGTCGACGCCGAGGCGCTCTCAGACCTCGTGCGCTTCCAGCTCTCAAAAGGAGCCGAAGGGCTCTACGTCTGCGGCACCACCGGGCTCGGCCCCCTGCTCCAACCTGAGGAGCGGAAGATGGTCGCAGAGACATCGATTTCAGCGGCCTCACACAGGGCGCCCGTCGTGGTCCAGGTGGGGTCGGCCGACACGGCGTCGACGGTCGTACTCGCGAAGCACGCCGAGAAGACCGGGGCCGACGCA
>JASHVX010000038.1 GCA_030044375.1 Nitrososphaerales archaeon
CTGCTTGTTGACGGCTTCCGCGAGGTAGTGTCCGCGGAGCGTGACCTTCGCCCTCCTCACCCCTTTGGAGGCGAGCGCGGCCGCCTTTATGTCGCTGGCGATCTTTAGTGCGAAGACGGGCGGACAGAACGGCGCGGTGAGATGGAACTCGACGATGACGAGGTCTCCTTCGGCCTGGAGCTTGTCGATCAGCTTCATCTCGGTGATTGGCCGGCCTAGTTCGGGGTCTATGATCCGCGACAGCGCCTGTTCCACCTGCGAGACGTCCACGGCTTGTTCGGACAAACCACATCAAGACCCTCAGCAGGTATTTATTGATTGACAGCGGGCAGGGACGGGTTTGCCCCTGTTCTCCTCCTCAGGTGTAGGGCCTGCAAGGCTCACGGGAGGGGCGGGATGATGGCGAGGACCGCCGTACGGGTGCGCATAACAGGCATCGTCCACGGCGTCTTCTTCAGAGGCTCGATGGCCGAAGAGGCGGCAGCCCATGGGATCTCGGGCTGGGTGAGGAACATGGCCGACGGCTCGGTCGAAGCCCTCCTCGAGGGGGATGAGGAGAAGGTCATGAGGGTCGTCGAGTGGGCGAGGCACGGCCCTCCTAGGGCCCGCGTCGACTCGCTGAAGATGGAGAGGGTCAGGCCGAGAAACTCGAAGAGCTTCAGGATCGAAGGGTAGGCTCGTTCCATCGAAGCGTTTTAAACTCCGCAAAGTCGCGCGGCGCCAGAATGAAGAAGGTCGCAGTGATCAACGGGGACGGGACGGGGCCAGAGCTAGTCGCGGCTGCCATGTCAGTGCTCAAGGCCGCGGGCGCCCGGGCTGAGTTCATACCCTGCGAGGCCGGCTCGGAGTGGTGGGCCAAGAAGAAGGGCCCCAGCTTCTTCCCGGACGAGACCTGGAAGGCCCTCGAGGAGGCAGACACGTGCCTGAAGGGCCCCACCACCACGCTCCCCACGCCAGGGACTCCGCGTAGCGTGGCGGTGAGCATACGGCAGAGGTTCAACCTGTACGCCAACGTCAGGCCGGTCCGCACCTTCCCCAACCAGTCGGGCCCCCTCGGCGACGTTGACTTCGTCGTCGTGCGCGAGGGCACGGAAGGCCTCTACGCCGGCCTGGAGCACAAGCTCTCGGACGACGTCTCGATCGCGATCCGGCTCATCACGCGCGACAAGTCCACCAAGGTCGCGAGGTTCGCCTTCGAGGAGGCGGAGAGGCGGCGCTGGAAGAAGGTGGTCGCAATCTCAAAGGCCAACATCCTGAAGATAACCGACACGATGTTCCTCGACTCCGTCAGGGCTGTGGCTTCGAAGCACCCCGGGATAGAGCTGGAAGACCTGTTCATCGACAACTTCGCCCAGCAGCTCGTCAAGAACCCCCAGAGGTTCAACAGCAGCGTGATAGTGGGGACGAACCTCTTCATGGACATAATGTCTGAGGAGGCGTCAGGGCTCATAGGCAGCATCGGCGTGGTCTACTCAGGAAACTTTGGAGACAGCTTCGCGATGTTCGAGCCAGCCCACGGGAGCACGCCGAAATACAAGGGAAAGAACAAGGTCAATCCCACGGCCACCATCCTCTCCGGGGCCTGGATGCTCGAGTATCTCGGCGAGAAGGGCCCTGCCAAGGCGATCTTCGACGCGACCTTCGAGGTGATGAAGGAGGGGAAGTCCCTCACCTACGACCTAGGCGGGAAGGCGGGCACGAGAGAGATGACGAAGGCTATCATCGACAAGCTGTAGGCAGACGGAGAGACCCCGACACTTTCAGCCGGGTCCCTGCTGGGACCGAGCGGGCCGACTAACGTTTTTAGCGATTGCGAACCGAGGCGCCTCTCCGTTGAGCTCGGACAGCGAGGTCAGGAAGGCGGCGGAGCTCAAGCTGTGGCTCGAAGGGCGCATCGCCGAGCTGCAGGACGAGATAGGCCGCCTGAAGGAGACCCTGGGGTACGTAGACGCGACCCTGCGCGCCTCCGCGTTCACGCCTGCCAGCGAGATGATGGCCGCGAAGCCCAAGCCGGAGGTCAGCGAGCTCAGGAGGGACAAGGGCGGGCAGGTGCTCGCGAAGGCCTCCGTGACTACAGACCGGGTGTCCATCGAGCCCGAGGCCTCTCTCGGACTGAAGTCGTCGACGCCGCCGTTCAAGTCGTTCCTGATAGCCAAGATCCTCGAGGGGATGAGGTCCGCGGACCTGGACCAGGTCGCCGCAGGCAGGCTGGACAGGGGAAAGGAGCTCAGGTTCGAGGTCGACGAGACGAACGGCACGATAAGGCGGCTGACAGTCGAGAACTACGGGCAGAAGGCTAGGCTGAGCGAGATATTGAACACGGTATCCTGGACGTTCTCGAAGATGCTCGAGAAGTAGTCAACGCCCGAGGGCGACCTCGACGGCCGCGCGGTCGGGTGGCGCCGCCTCGCGGGACGTGAGGTAGAGCCGCGCAGCGGCGTTCGCGAAACGCAGCCTGTCTGTCGGCTTCATCCTTCGAGTCCTCCCGTAGATGGACGCTGCGTTCCAGACGTCGCCGGCTCCGGTGAGCCTGAGGGGCCGCGCCCTCACGGCGGGGGCCGCCACCAGCGTCGTGCCGTCGCTGGCGAAGGCCTCGCGCTCGGTGTGGACGTCTAGCTCGGCGTGGAGCGCGGCAGCGAGCTGGCTGCATGCGGGGGCGGGCCCGTCCGAGCGCAGGCCCATTAGCGCCGAGGAGGCGACCGCCTCGTGCTCGTTCAGGCTCACCCAGTCCACGAGCCTGCCGCGCTTCAAGAGGGAGAGCAGCTCGCGGAACTCGCCGAGCCTGTCCCGGAAGTCAGCCGGGTCGAAGAAGAGCACCTGTCCCGGGCGCAGCCTCTTCCTGAGTGCGACGAGAAGGGGAGTGCCCTTGGCGTTTGCCGCCCAGTTCACTGAGCACACGACGTCAGCGGCGCCTATCGAGTCCCAGTCCTCCTCCTCCAAGAGCTCGGGCCCGAAGTCGCCTGCGCCGCCCACGTGGCCCAGCATCACGTTGACCTCGCCTTCCAGCGCCACGGTGAGGCCGGCGTCCCTGTTCTTCACCCGCAGGTCCAGGTCGAGGCCGGAGAGCGCACCCGAGAGCAGCCCTCCGTGTGCAGCGTCCGAGTGGGTGATCAGGAGGACCCTCAGACCTAGCCTGCCCAGTGCGCGGGCTAGGTTGACCGCGTTCCCTCCCGCGACCTCGCTCTGGGGCACTCCATGTATCCCTCCGCCCCCCGCTCCCGCTTTGGCAGACAGCGACTGCGCGAACCTTCCTACGTTGCCGGTGCGGACGAGCCTGTCGACGAAGAAGTCATGCATCACCGCGACGTCGTATCTTCTCGTCAAGTCACTTCAGGATCTTCAGGCTCCTCACCACGTTGAGGGAGTGGATCTCCTCTATCGCCTTGCCGGGGAGCTGGCCTTCCACGACGAAGGTCATCTTCGCGTCCTGGACCATGTCGGGGTCGTCGGCGAGCGCCTGGCGGACGACAGTGCCGTGCCTCGAGAGGATTTCGCTCACGCCTGCCATTATGCCGGGAGACCTCGGGTCGGCCTCTACGACGATAGCGCTGTAACCCAGCACCGAGACGAGGTCGACAAGGCTCGCGCCCAGCGGCCTTGTCTTGGAGAAGATGGAATACAGGTACCGGCTCGCCCGGATCTGTTTCACCGTCTGCTGCACTACCCTCCTGTCCACGCCCACCGCTCGTGCGACCGCCGTGAAGTCCACTTCGACGTCGTCGACGTACAGCTTGCAGTCATCTGAGACGCGCATCCCGCACCCTATCATCTTTCTGACGACCTCGGGGCGGGCTATTTGCCGCGAAAACTCCTTCCTAATCCCCGGCCACAACGACGGAACAGTTCCGCCTGGCTACTATTCATGCTTTGCACGGTGATGTACAGAAATATACACGAATGTATATATCGTGTCATCCACTAGACCTAGACCGTGAGCAGGACAGAGCTGAAGTCGGTCCTCGGCGCAGACGAGCTGCCTAGAGACTACTACAACATCCTCCACGACCTGCCTGCGCAGCTCCCGCCGCCCCTGGACCCGAAGACGCTGCAGCCTGTCTCTCCCGAGGCCCTCCTGAGACTGTTCGCGAAGGAATGCCTCAGGCAGGAGGTCTCGACCCAAGAGCACATCCCGATCCCGGAGGAGGTCAGGGAGGCCTACGTAAGGCTGGGGCGACCGACTCCGCTGCAGAGGGCGAAGCGGCTGGAACAGCGGCTGGGGACGCCCGCGAAGATCTTCTTCAAGCGTGAGGACCTCAATCCAGCTGGGAGCCATAAGCCGAACACGGCCCTGGCGCAGGCATACTACCACAGGGAGGAGGGGACTGAAAGGCTGACGACAGAGACAGGCGCCGGGCAGTGGGGCTCGGCCCTCTCTCTGGCGGCGGCTCTCTTCGACATCGACCTCACGGTCTACATGACGCGAAGCAGCTACGACCAGAAACCGTACCGGAGGGTGCTCATGGAGGTGTACGGGGCGGAGGTCCATGCTTCTCCGAGCCCCCGCACCAACGTGGGTAGGAAGTTCCTGCAAGAAGACGAGAGCCACCCTGGGAGCCTGGGAATCGCGATCAGCGAGGCGGTCGAGGACTGCGTCACCCACGAAGGCACGAAGTACTCGCTAGGGAGCGTGCTCAACCACGTCCTCACCCACCAGTCGGTGATAGGTCAGGAGGCGAAGCTGCAGATGGAGGAGTTTGACGAGCAGCCCGACTACCTGGTCGGCTGCATAGGAGGGGGAAGCAACTTCGCGGGCCTGGCGTATCCGTTCATGAGAGACAAGCTCAGAGGTAAGAGCAGGGCTCAGTTCGTGGCGGCCGAGCCCAAGGCCGTCCCGTCGACCACAAAGGGAGAGTACAGGTACGACTACGCGGACACCGGGGAGACGGCGCCGCTGATCAAGATGTACTCGGTCGGCCACGGCTACCAGTGCCCACCCATCCACGCGGGCGGGCTGCGGTATCATGGGAAGGCTCCTTCGATGTCGATGCTGATAGACAGGGGGTTCATGCGGAGCGTCGCCTACTCCCAGAACGAGGTCATGGAGGCGGGGATCCTGTTCGCGCAGACGGAAGGCATAGTCGCCGCTCCGGAGTCCAACCACGCGATCAAAGCGGCGATAGAGCTCGCCCTCGAGTGCAAGCGCAACAACGAGGCGAAGACCATACTGTTCAACCTGAGCGGCCACGGCCTGCTAGACCTGAAGGCGTACCAGGACAAGCTGGCGAGGACGCTGGTCGACTACGAACCGGACCCGGCCAAGATCATCGCCGCGCTGGGGCCCAGTCCTGTCCCCAACTGAGTGCCTCGCCGCAGCCAGCCTGAGCGGCTACTCGTACGCGCGAGTTATCTTGACGCCGTCGATGAGCATCCAAGGGCACAGCGTGGGCGTGTCGACCTCCCACCACTCTATCCACTCCCTCGACTTCGACAGCAGGCGCACCGAGGAGAACATCCTCCCAAGGTCGTCGCCCATCCTCATCCCCTTCAGGGGCTTCTGCACCTCCCCTCCGCCGACCAGGAATGCCCCGTCCCTCGGGACCGTGGAGAACTCGCCTGTCCTGTAGTTCTTGAAACGCGTGTACCAGTTGCTCGTGAGGACGATGCCTCTTTTCATCTCCTTGACCATCTCCGGATACGACGAGTCGCCAGCCCCCACCTCGTGGTTCCAGCCGTGGGGCTGGACCAATCCCGCGCTTCCCGTGCTCTGTGTCTTCCACTTCTTGGCCGTCGTGACGTTGTGGAGGTACGTCTTGAGCTCTCCCTTCGAGATTATCGCGTTGGACCTCGTGGCCGTGCCTTCGTCGTCGAAGGTCCTGCCCCCGAGCCCGCCCGGGGTGGTCCCGT
>JASHVX010000039.1 GCA_030044375.1 Nitrososphaerales archaeon
TGCAATCCACAAGTAGATTCGCGCGCTAGTCCGGCCCGCAGTGAGCCGGCAACTCTCCGGCTAACGTCAATTGTCTGGACAGACCTTCTTGTGAAAGAAGGACGGAGAACTTTTATGTTCATTGAAATGGATTGGAACGCTAGGACCAACTTGGTGTAGAGGGAACGGGTACATACATATCGCATCGGAGGATGAAGGCCTATGAATCCAGTGCGAAGTCGAAGGAGGGATCCGCCCGGATACAGATATGTGCCGGAAGGCACACGTACGCTAGACGAGACCAACCCGGTCTGACAAGGAGTTCTCCTGGGCTTGCGGCATGTCCACCCGAGCGGTTAAGAACAGCTTGAGGATTGGTGTTTATATCGGCTGGGAGAAGTGAAACGTCATGCCTCAAATGGGTGCGGAGGACTCGAACCCGAACGAGTGCGGGCCCGACGGGAATCGAACCCGTTTCGGGGGCCTTCGCCTGACCCTCGGGTTAAAAGCCCGATGCTCTACCTGACTGCTCTCTCACCTAGGAACTAAGCTACGGGCCCGCCACGCCGTACGCCATGGGCGGTGTATTTGACTGTAAGACATATGGGCTAGACGAACGACTTCACGAGCTTGATGCTCTTCCTCATGGCCACGATGTCGTCGTAGGGAACCTCCATGATCAAGGGCCTCTGGGAGATCCCGTCGAACCCGACGAACGCCTTCATGCCCTTCAGGCCTATCTTGCCCTTGCCGACGTCCTCGTGCCTGTCGAGGTTGCTGCCGAGGACCGCCTTCGAGTCGTTCAGGTGCACGACCTTCAGCCTGTCAAGCCCCACCGAGTCCTCGAAGAGCGACATCGATTGGGCGACCGCCTCCCCTCCAGAGAGGTCGAACCCCGCCGCGAAGGCATGCGCGGTGTCGAAGCACACCCCCACCCTCTCCGACCTGACCCTGTCGAGGATGAGCCTGAGCTCCTCGAAGCGCGAGCCTACGCTGTTCTTCTGGCCTGCCATGTTTTCGAGCAGCACGGTGACGCCCGCGCCGCTCTTCCCCAGAGCCTTGTCGACTGCATCGGAGACGTTTCTGACCCCTCGCATGACTCCGTCTCCCAGGTGGCTTCCCAGGTGAGCCACGAGGTAGTCGATGCCGAGGGCGTCGCACCTCTCCACTTCCTGCGAGAGGGAGGCGCGGCTCGCCTTCATCGTCCCTTGGTCAGAGGACGCCAGGTTGGGGAGGTATGGCATGTGGTCGACTACGTACTCGAACCCGGCCGCGCTCCTCCTCTCTCTGAAGGAGGCCACCTGCTCCTCTGCGATGGGCTTGAACTTCCAGATGCGAGGACTGCGCGTGAATATCTGCATGGTCGTGCACCCGAGCTCCTGCGCCCGTTCGAACGCCAGGTCCAGAGACTTCTCGATGGAGATGTGAACGCCCACTAGAGGCTTGCCGGGCAATCGACACAAAATGGGCAGAGAGTGGGTTTATGGGCCTTTCCCGCCGAAACCCACGCTCTTCTCTTTCTTTCTCGCTCAGCGCTTCTTCGTCTTCTGCTTCAGGGACGACTTGGACGCCGCCGCGGCTCTCGCGGAGCTCCTGACAGGCACGGTCCTGCGCCTGTACGTCCGCGTAGGCTTCCGCGCGATGGTAGGCGATCCGAAGGAGGCCGATGAAGGTGCTGCGTACTGCACCGGTGCGGGTGTTGGCTGGACGGTCTCGTAGATGGCAGGAGTCGGAGCTGGAGCCGGAACCGGCTCCGGAGCCGAAACCTCTGCCTGGATAGGTGACGGAGCAGGCTCGACCGCGGTCGTTGCCACCGCAGCCGGAACCCCCACTGCCTGCTCCGTCGGCTGAGCGTAAGAGCTCGTAGAGGAAACAGAGTCGATGGATATTCTTCTTCTCGGGTGTCCCAAGTAGCCCTTTGGTGCCGCGTAGAGCACAGCGACGACGCCGACGCATGCGCCAAGCAAGACAGTCGCTAAATCAAGGACCATTGTTGTAGTTGATACGCAGCGGGAACACTCTTCTAAACAGAAGTCAAACATGATGCACAAGTCAATCATGTTCTCTGAACAAGATTCGGTCGCTCGACAGGCGGCGCGCTAGCCCTCAAGCCCGCCGGGCGGGTCCGACTCCCGCCAAGGTCGGAAATTGGTTTTTATAGTTGAAACGCCCCTAACCGCTCTCAGTCATGATGGCAGTTCAGTACGAGAAGATATGCAGCGAGATGTACAAGTTCGACAGACGGGTGCGTTACGCAGCCGTCTTAGACGAGACCGGAAGGCAGATCGCTGGCGGCATGCGCAAGGGGATACTCTCGCTCGAGCCGCAGAGCGAAGACCTGCGTCTGATCGCTAACATCACCATCCAGCTGAGCACAGACAAGACGTGGGACAAGTACTTCGGGCGGAGCCAGTACACGTTCATCAAGCGAGAGAAGGTCAACATACTGACCTTCAGCATCGGCACCAAGCTGCTGCTCGTGTCCTCCGAGCCCGACTTCACCCTGCAACAGACTCAAGACCTCCGCAACCAGATCGTGACTAACCACTCGTCGGAGTTCACATAAAAGGACTGAGTTAGGTCAGTTAAGACCTAGCTCAGGGAACTTCGCCTGCGGGACGCCCAGTTCGCCTTGGAGGGTTCTTATCCTCTCGGCATACTTCTTCATGTCGGCCGTGTTGTTCTGAACCTTTGCCACCTTGTATCCCCTCCAGGCCTTCTTCAGGGCCCCCCACGTCTGTCCTTTGCTGTATTGAGACGTGCAGATTCGCCTGAGAAATGGGCGGCCGTCAAGATATTTAAGGTTCTTCGACCTACTTCGAGACGTCGCCGACCTCGAACGGCACTCTGTTCCCGTTGTGGTCGAACACCCCTACGTGGGAGGTGCTCGCGAAGGGGTACCCCATTATCACCATGATGCGGCCTGTTGCATGGAGGCGGTCCTGGTCGGAGGGGTTGGCGTTCCCTGACGGATGGGAGTGGGCGACCCCGATGTAGGAGAGGTCGAGCGGGAGCATGGACCAGTTGAACGACGAATAAGAGTGGGCGTGGATGGCGGCCGGGGGGACCATCAGGCTCGTGACCCGGACGACCCCCTTCTTCGACTTCCCACGGAGGATGAGTATCCCTTCGTTCGGGTACGCCATCTTGGAGTAGGTCAGCAGGCTCTCCATGACATCGGGGGCGAAAATCACCATCTTCACAGCCATTTCCGAACACCCCTCTACCGCGAGAGCCTGACGAAGTTTCTGACCACGGCATCTCCTTGAGGGTTCGCCGCGGTGTGCCGTTCGGGATGGAACTGCACCCCGTAGAGGGGCCGGCGCTCGTGCTTCATTGCTGCTATCGCGCTCGTGCTGCTGCTCGCCAGCCTGGAGAAGCCCTTCGGAAGCGTCGGCACGACCTCGTGCCTCGACTCGAGGAGCATCATCTTCTTCGGGAGCCCTGAGAAGAGGAGGTCCTCCGAGAGCACGGTGGTCTCCACGAACCCGAGCACGTGCCTGGCGTCCTCGACCACCTCTCCGCCGAAGGCACATGCGACCATCTGATGCCCGAAGCAGACGCCGAGCACAGGGACGTGCGAGTCTCTGATCGCGTCCATCTCGTCGCCGAACTTCGCCCTCGTGCCGGCCTTCGACATCATGTCGGGCGACCCGCTCAGCACGACGCCGTCGAACTCGCCGAACCTCCTTGCGGTCGCGGTCCTCCACCCGGAGGTCGCGACTTCGGCGCCGTTCTCCGAGATGCACCTCTTCAGCTTCTGGAAGCGCACGGTGTCCGGATAGTTGTTGACCGCCAGTATCCTGACCATCGCAGGTCCACGTGCGCTCGGGAGCGGATTTGAACTTTGGCGGCGCCCGGGCCTGCGCGGTCCAGGTCGAGCCTCGGGGGCGTCCTGGTTTTCGTCAATCGGGAAAAGAGTTTAAATGTAGAGGCGAAGGCGACGGGAAAAAGGAGCAAAGAGGAAGAAAATGTTCGCACCTTCGGCAGGATACGACAGGGCAATCACGATCTTCTCGCCCGACGGACGCCTCTACCAGGTAGAGTACGCGCTCGAGACTGTGAGGCGTGGGAGCCTC
>JASHVX010000040.1 GCA_030044375.1 Nitrososphaerales archaeon
CGCGACAATCCTGATGGCCGAGAACTGGGGCTGCGTCAGCCCCTCTTCGGACAGCATCTCTGCCATCCTGCGCATCATCAGCTTGTAGGCCGCGATTATCGCGTCGTACGTCTCGTCGCTTTCGTCCGCCCGGTCCGGCCGCGGCGCCCGCATGCCCTGCGCAAGATGTTCAAAGTATAAATAGTTAACGTCTTGAGTGTCGTCGAAGGCCTGTGGCATCAGGTTCTGTCCCAGCGACCTCCATGGCTGGAGGGTGGACGCGCACGCACCGCGCCATCTTCGGCACAGGCCGCACGGCAGGCGGTGCCATACTCCAAGCGAGTGTGGAGGTCGGGCCTCAGAGGAGTAGTCCGACATGGTAGAGTACAAGTGGGTCGCGCTCTCGAACACCACCATCGGCACCCTCATGGCCGCGATCGACGCGACGATCGTTCTGATCTCGCTCCCTGCCATCTTCAGAGGCATCTCGATAGACCCCCTGGCGAGCGGCTCCTTCCAGTATCTCCTCTGGATACTCTTCGGCTACAGCCTGGTGACCTCGACCCTCCTCGTCTCCTTCGGAAGGATATCCGACATGTTCGGGCGCGTCAGGCTGTTCAACCTGGGGTTCGCCATCTTCACCGTCGGCTCCCTGATGTGCGCGCTGACCCCGAGCTCAGGAGACCTCGGAGCGACCGAGCTCATCCTGTTCAGGGTCGTCCAGGGCGTGGGCGGAGCCTTCCTCCTTGCCAACAGCGCCGCCATCCTGACTGACGCGTTCCCTGCGCGCGAGAGAGGCAAGGCCCTGGGGATCAACATGACAGCCGCGATCGCAGGCTCGATAGTCGGGCTTGTCCTCGGCGGGATCCTGGCACTCTTCGACTGGAGGTACATCTTCCTCGTCAGCGTCCCGGTGGGCGCCTTCGGCACCATCTGGTCCTACATGAAGCTCAAGGAGACCGGGACCCCAAGGAGAGACCAGGCGCTCGACATATGGGGCAACGTCACCTTCGCCTTGGGCCTCGTCCTCGTCTTGGTGGGCGTCACTTATGCGCTGATACCCTACGGCACCTCGTCGATGGGCTGGAGCGACCCCTGGGTAGTGGCGTCGATGGTCGCCGGCATAGCTCTGCTCGTCGCCTTCCCCTTCGTGGAGCGGAAGGTGCCGGAGCCGATGTTCCGTCTCGAACTCTTCGAAAACCGCATGTTCAGCGCCTCGAACATCGCGGGCCTCCTCGCGTCGGTGGGGCGAGGCGGCGTCCAGATAATGCTGATCATCCTGCTTCAGGGGATATGGCTCCCCCTCCACGGCATCAGCTATCAGTCCACTCCCTTCTGGGCCGGCATCTACATGATCCCCATGATAGTCGGGTTCACCATAATGGGACCGGTCAGCGGATACCTGTCTGACAAGTATGGCGCCCGAGTGTTCGCGACAGCAGCCATGCTGCTGACTGCCGGTACCTTCTTGGCGCTCTCCTTCCTGCCGTACGACTTCAGCTACCCCACTTTCGCAGCCATCATCTTCGTCATGGGTCTGGCGGGAGGCATGTTCGCCGCTCCCAACATCGCGTCGATAATGAACGCGGTCCCGCCCGAGCACAGGGGGGCGGCTTCCGGCATGCGCGCGACCCTGCAGAACACGGGCCAGACCGTGAGCCTGGCCATCTTCTTCACAGTCATAATCACGGGCCTTTCTGGCAGCCTCCCGAACGCCCTCTCGGCGGCCATGACCAACGCGGGCGTGCCGCAGCTCGCCGGCGCGCTCTCGTCGTCGGTCTCCCCCACCAGCGCGCTCTTCGCGGCCTTCCTGGGCGCCAACCCTGTGGCGTCGATTCTAGCCGCGCCGCAGCTCGCCTCGGTCGTCGCGCAGATACCGAAGAGCACGTTGGCCTACCTGGAGGGCCCGAAGTTCTTCCCCACCGCGATTGCCCCGTCGTTCATCTCCGCGCTAGACCTCTCCTTCTACATCGGCGCGGTCCTTTCGGTCGCAGCCGCCGTCGCTTCGCTGCTAAGGGGCGACCAGTACATCCACGGAGAGACACGCAAGCCCGGCGGGGGCCCTGAGAACGCACAGCCTAAGGACGGCTGACCGCGCAGGAGAGGAGCGGCGCGGAGGCGTCCCTTCCTATTGTGGAGGCGACGCCCGCCTAAGTATCAGCCCTGCGGCGACGACCCCCACGAACACCGCAACCAGACCCACCGAGTTTACCACCGTCAGTTCGTTCCCTCCATGCCGGCCCGCGGTAGTAATGTAGTAGATGGCGGAGAAGGCGATGAGCGCCATCACAGCTACAGCCACTGGCACCCCGGCTTTCACTGGTCGAAGCCCCACTGTCGCATGTCGAGGACTGGCCCGAGCCGGCTTCATGGCTTAAAATCGGTTGCTGACCTCGCCGGAAGTCGCAGACGTCCCGCAGGTCGGATTTGAGCCGACGACACTCCGGTCACTGTGGCCTGAGTAGGCTGGACGGGTCAGCCGATGGCCGACCACTACAGCCGGAAGCTTTCGGCACCGAGGTTCGGATCTACCAGGCTGAGCTACTGCGGGACGTGACGGCGGACCTCGCAAGATTTCTTAAGCGTTCCGCATGCGACGCGTCCGTGCAGGCGACGGGCTGGACGACTGCCCGAGGAAGCAAAGCCAAAATACACGCCGGAGGTCGCGGCTCTTTACAGCGGATGCGCAGCTCAAGTCTCTCCGACTACATGGCCCTGACAAAGCCGAAGATAATCCCGCTTCTGCTCATGGTGGCTCTCGGGTCTGCCGTCGTCGCGGCGCGGGGGCTTCCCTCTTCCCTCGTCCTCGTCGGCATCCTCTCTGCCGGGACGGTCGCATCCGCGGGAGCGCTCGCGCTCAACAGCTACCTTGAGATGGACATCGACTCGAAGATGAGGAGGACGAGGAACAGGCCGCTTCCCTCCCAGAGGATCGTCCCGGCGTCGCACGCCCTTCTCTTCGGCCTATGCCTCCTCACTGGCGGCGTGGCGATAGCCGCAGTGACGCTCGCCCCGCTCGCGGCCTTCTTCGTAGCCCTCGGAGCCTTCGTCTACGTGCCAGTCTACACCCTCCTGCTGAAGCCGAGGACGAGCTGGAACATCGTCCTCGGAGGGTTCGCCGGAAGCTGCGCCGCGCTCGCCGGCTGGTACGCGGTCAGCGGGGAGGGGCTCGCCGCCGCCTGGACCCTCGCGGCCTTGGTCTTCGTCTGGACGCCCAGCCACTTCTGGAGCCTGGCTGTGATAACAGACCAGGATTACTCCGAGGTCGGGATACCGATGCTCCCTTCGGTCGTCGGGCCGGCTGCCGCCTCCAGATACATAGTGGCGAACACCCTCCTGCTGATACCTGTGAGCCTGCTCTTCTCGTTCTATCTGCACGGCCTCGGGTTCCTCGTATACGTCGCCGTCGTCGCAGTCTTCGACGCCATGCTGTTCTGGACCAACCTGAAGCTCCTCCGCTCTCCTACGAAGGACAACGCCTGGCTGGCCTTCAAGTTCACCAGCCCCTACCTGGCCGTGGTGTTCCTCGTAGCCATGATAGCGGTCGTGATCTAGGGGATGTCGGCCGTCTATGTCGTCCACTACTCCGAGATAGCGCTCAAGGGGAAGAACAGGCCCGAGTTCGTGAGGACGCTGAGGCGGAACGTCGCAAGGTCGCTGCGCGGCCATGAGCCTGTCGTCGAGTCCAAGGACGGCAGGCTCTTCGTCACCGCCGAAGGGGACCCGGCAGAAGTAAGGGCCAGGCTCTCGCGTGTGTTCGGAGTCGCCTGGTTCGCGCGCGCGAACGTGGTCGGCTCGGACTACGCCGCCATAGAGGCGGCCGCCATCGAAGCGGCTCGCGCCTCCATCGGCCGCACTTTCAGGATCGACGCGAGGCGCGCGGACAAGGACTTCCAGATCGGTTCCATGGAGCTGGCGAGGAGGCTCGGCTCGGCGGTGGGTCGTTCGACGGGCATGGGGGTTGACCTCTCAGACCCAGATGTCACCGTGAGGGTCGACGTAGTCCGCGGGAGGTCGCTCGTCTACGCCGAGAAGGTCCAAGGGCCAGGAGGGCTCCCCGTCGGGACCGCAGGCAGGGTGATCCATCTCTTCTCAGGCGGCATCGACTCGCCGGTGGCGGCCTGGCTCCTCATGAAGCGTGGAGTCCAGCCTGTGTATCTCCACTTCTACCTCGGCCCGTCTCCCGACACGCCGATGCAGGGCAAGGTCGCGAAGCTCGTCCGTGTCCTCTCTGACTGGGGAGGGAAGAGCACCCTGGTCTCGGTGCCCTTCGCCGAGTATCAGCTGTCGACGATCGGAGTGCCCGGAGAGCTCGAACCTTCGCTCTTCAGGCGGTTCATGCGGATGGCGGCCGAGTCGCTCGCCCCCTGGTTCGGGGCTTCGGCCGTCTCCACCGGCGACTCCCTCTCTCAGGCCGCGTCGCAGACGCTCTGGAACCTCAAGGTCTTCGACAGAGGGTCGAGCCTCCCCATACTCCGGCCCCTGCTGACATTCGACAAGGAGGAGGTCGTCTCTGCCGCCAAGAGGATTGGGACCTACGAGCTGTCCCTCGAGGAGTACAAGGACTGCTGCGCCATCGTCACGAAGCACCCGAGGACCAGGGCGAAGGCTCCCCAGGTGGAGGACTATGCCGCGCGCCTCGGGTTCGCCGGCCTCGTCCTCCGCTCGCTCCGGTCGGCGTCTCTCTCCACCTACAACCCTTCAAGCGGGCTGACGAAGACCTCTCCTCTGGTCGACGCGATCCCGGGCTTTCCGGGTGGCCCGGAGGCCGCCCTCCCGACGGTGGGCCTCCCGCCGCCCTAGGCAAAATTATAAGCAGGCACGGCGAGACAGGACCTCGACGAACTTGGAAGGAACAGTACAGCACATAGACGAAAACAAGTTCCAGGACGAGGTCGTGAAGTCGGCCCAGCCCGTCCTGGTCGACTTCTACGCGGACTGGTGCGGACCGTGCAAGGCGATCGCGCCCGTGATAGAGCAGCTCTCGAAGGAGTACGAAGGTCGGGTGAAGTTCGTCAAGATAGACACCGACGCCAACCAGGACCTTGCCCTGAAGTTCGGGATAATGAGCATCCCGACGGTCATGTTCTTCTCGAAGGGAAAGGTCGAGGACACAGTGATAGGCGCGGTACCCGCCGCGGTCTTCAAATCGAAGCTCGATTCGCTGGTCAAGAAGGCCTGAGAATCACTTAAGACCAGAGGCTCGGCGGCGCAGGCTGCATTGCAGGGCAGGAAACTGTTTCTCATCCTCAGCGTGCTCGCGCTGTTCGCTCTGCTCACCGTCGGGGCCTACGTCACGGTCGCGGGGGACGGCGACGCCTGCGGCAGCTCTCTGGGACAGGACTACCCTCTGTGCAACGGGCACCTCTTCCCCTCGCTCTATCTCCCACAGATAGCTGAGTACTCACACAGGGTCCTCGCTTCGATTTCATCGCTCTTCCTCTTCATCACTGCGTTCCTCTACTGGCGAACCAAAGACACCCCGACCCCAGCCAGGAGGCTGGTCTACGCCGCGTGCCTCCTCATAGTCCTCGAGATCATACTGGGCGCGGCCGTCGTCGCCACCGTCGAGCCGCCATGGCTGGTCACGGTCCACCAAGCGAACGCCCTCCTTGTGTTCGGCTGCACCGTGGCCGCGCTCTCGGCCGACAGGCAGACGCACTG
>JASHVX010000041.1 GCA_030044375.1 Nitrososphaerales archaeon
CTGTAGTGGCTTATGCACCTCTGGAGGATGCCTTCGCCGTACTGGCTAGTCCTGAGCTTGTGGGAGATGTCGAAGTGCAGGGACCTGGTGTCCACTAGCGCCGCGACGTGGCCGGCCGCTCTGCATTCGTCGGCGAGCG
The DNA here is from genome assembly GCA_030044375.1 of Nitrososphaerales archaeon. Classification (GTDB taxonomy): domain Archaea; phylum Thermoproteota; class Nitrososphaeria; order Nitrososphaerales; family Gagatemarchaeaceae; genus UBA183. Next base: position 140 of record JASHVX010000041.1, read on the forward strand.
ACTTCTCCTCCCACCGGAGCCTGTCGTAGAGGATGGAGAGCTTCAGCTACTCTCCCCAGTCCTCTTCGACGGAGTCGGCCTGCTTCAGCATCACGGTGCCTCCCTTGATCTCGACGACCTCGTAGTCCGTCCCACAGTCCTTGCATGAGACGAGCTCTCCCTTGATTGCGTCGTCCGGCACCGAGATTCCGGCGTCACATTCGGCGCACTTCGTTTCCACTAGTTGTTCACCTCCCGCGAGATTGACCTGACTGCTCTTGTCAGAGCCCGTTCAGAGCTCCCCGTGCGGGAGCGCAGCGAACTGAGGCGCTTCCTCGAGCTCTTCACGGTCTTTGAGCGCGCCCGGAGCCCCCCGGCGATGAATCGAGGGTTGGAGCCGCCCTGGGTGACTATCCCTTCTAACGAGGACTCGACGGAAAGGACCGAACGTACGGTGGCCTCTGTTACGGCTATCCTCCTCCCAGTCTCGGCCCTGACCGCGCCCGCCAAGCGCTTGGCCGCCACCTCTTCCAGGCTGAGACCCTCGGCTCCAGCGTCCCGGACGAGAGACCCGACTATCGCGTGGGCCTGCCGGAAGGGTATCGAGAATTCCTTGACGAGATAGTTCGCCAGCGAGGTGGCCGTGGAGAAGTCGTCCAGCATCGACTTGGAGATGGCAGCCGGAACGAAGCGCATTCCCCTTACCACCGCAGCGAGCAACGACAGAGAAGCCGAGGTGTCCTCCGCGGCCTGCCAGAGATGGGGGGTGACCTCTTGGAGGTCGAGGTTGTAGGAGTAAGGCAGGCCCTTCACTATGGCTAGAGCGGCCGACAGGGCCCCGAAGACTGACCCGGACTTCGCCCTCGCGATCTCGGCGACTATGGGGTTCTTCTTCTGCGGCATTATGCTGCTCGTCGCCGCGTACTCGTCGGGTATGTCTACGAAGGAGAACTCCTTCGACGCCCAGAGGACGAGCTCCTCGGTGAGCCTGCTCAATGAGCTCATCGTGACCGCGAAGCAAGAGAGGGCCTCGAGCTCTACGTCCCTGGACGACACGCCGTCCATGGCGTTGTCGACGACCGAGGCGAAGCCGAGGAGGGTGGCGACCTCCCGCCGCGAGACGCTTACTGAGGTCCCGGCGAGGGCTGCGCTTCCCATCGGCGAAGCATCGGCCCTCTGATAGGCGTCGAAGAGCCTCTGGACGTCCCTCTCCAGGGGGTCGAAGTATGCGAACATGTGGTGCGCCAATGTCGTAGGCTGCGCGTGCTGCAGGTGGGTGTATCCCGGCATCGCCAGCGCCCCCTGTTCCTGGACCTTGTCGAGAAGCGCGTCCTGAAGCTGAACCGCGGCAGAGATGACGCCGGCGAGGACGAGCTTAAGGTGCATCCTCAGGGCCGTGGCCACCTGGTCGTTACGACTCTTGCCCAGATTCAGGTACCCCGCCACGTCGACCCCAAGGGTGTCCACCGCCGATTGTTCCAAGAGCTGGTGGTAGTCCTCACTGACTGAGGACGGGTCGACTTCGGTGGAAGCGCTCTCCAGGAACCGCAGGCACCTCGCACCTACCCTCCTGTCCACTTCTCCACTCCTCACCAGAGAGACCATGTGAGCCTGGTTCACCATGAGCACCTCCTTTGCAATCGCGCCGTCGAAGCGGATTGAGGAGATGAACCGCGTGACCTTCTCATTCTGCTGCCTTAGCCGTCTTCCTCTGATATCCAACCTGCCGATCACTCCTCTTTCTGACGTCCGATGCTATCCTCGCCTGAAGCCCCCATAGCTGGATGAAGCCTTCGGCGCTCCGCTGGTCGAAGGTCGAACCCTTGTTGTACGTCGAAAGCCCGAGGTCGTAGACGCTGTATGGGGACGAGCGTCCCACGACCTTGATGTTGCCTTTGTAGAGCTTCAGCCTGACGGAGCCGGTCACGCGCGACTGGGTCCCTTCGATGAAGCGGTCGAGGTCGGCCCTCAGAGGGTCGAGCCACAGGCCCGAGTAGATGAGCCAGGACCACTCCGACTCGACGTGTGACTTGAAGGACAGCTCGTTCCTTGTCAGGACCAGTTTTTCGAGGTCTCTGTGAGCCTCGATGATGGCGACAGCGGCCGGACACTCGTACACCTCTCTCGACTTTATCCCTACGAGCCTGTCCTCGACATGGTCGATGGCTCCGACCCCGTGCGAACCCGCGAACTTGGTGACGAAGCCGATGAGCTCTCTGCCCCCCATGGCCGAGCCGTTCGCTGCGGTGGGCACGCCTTCGGTGAACTCGAGGTCGAGGTACCCAGGGGCGTCCGGAGCCTCCTCTGGCAGCCTGGTCCACTCATAGACGTCGGCTGGGGGCTCTTGGTCAGGCATCTCGAGCGGCCCGCTCTCTATCGACCTCCCCCACAGGTTCTGGTCGACGCTGTAGATCGAGCGAGAGGGCTTGATTGGTATGTGGTGCGCGATAGCGTACTTGATCTCCTCGTCCCTGCTCATGTTCCACTCCCTGACGGGGGCGATTACCCGCAGGCCGGCGTCCATCGACTTGACTGTGACCTCCATCCGGACCTGGTCGTTACCCTTGCCGGTGCAGCCGTGGGCGACGGAGTCAGCCCCCTCCTTCACCGCGACCTCGACGAGCTTCTTTGCGATGAGCGGTCTCCCCAGGGCTGTGCTGAGCGGGTATTTGCCCTGATACATCGCGTTCGCCCTTATCGCCGGGAACACGTAGTCTGAGACGAACTCGTCCTGCACGTCTAGCGTGTAGTGAGCCTTCACTCCGAGAAGGCGCGCCCTGTCCTCTATCGCCTTCAGCTCGTCCTGTTGGCCCAGGTCGAGCGTCACTGTCACGACGTCGGCAGAGTATCTCTCCTGGAGCCACTTGATACAGACTGAGGTGTCGAGGCCGCCTGAGTAGGCGAGTACCACGGTGCTGCGCAATTCGAGAAGCGACTTGGTCCTGTGCAATGCTTATATTGATTTTGGCCGCAGCCGACCTGATTTGAGCCCTGGACGACCAGGATTGGTCAAGGCTCAGACGCTCTCCGCCGCGGTCAGGGAGGCGGTCGACGCCGACCTCTCAGTCCAGGACGCGATGGCGAGGGACTACGTCAATCTTAGCAAGCTCGCCAGGATGATCAGGCCGTCAATAGAGAGGAGGATGGGGCGAAGGGTCGGAAACCTTGAGGGAGTCGTCACCTCCCTCAAGAGACTGAGAGAGTCGTACAGGCCCTCGTCGTCAGGGATTGAGGGCGTCATCTCGAGGAGCATCCTCAACGTCAGGACGCATGTGTCGAAGCTGTCTGTGGAGA
>JASHVX010000042.1 GCA_030044375.1 Nitrososphaerales archaeon
GGACCACCCCGCCATAGACCGCCTCAGGGAGCTTCCCCCACGCCCAGCCGCCCCCGCCTCCCCCGCAGTTCACGTGGCAGACGCCGAAGGTGGCCGAACTGACGGCCCCTGCAATCCAGAGGGCGGCGATGACGTACGTCGCGTTGTCTATCCCTTCGTACGCCGCCGACGGCCTCCACAGCGTCCTGAGCGCCGACTTCATCGCCTCCTTGCCCGAGACGTTGGGGCGCGGCAGGGTCACGACGACGGCGACCAGGCCTATCATGACGACCCTGAACCCGAGCTCCTCCCTGATCGGCGAGATGGCGAGCTCCACGAGGTCGTACAGCGCGTCCCCTCCCGAGAGGGGGTTCCCGATCGGCGCGCCGGCCGAGAACACGATGTCGTCGACGAGCGCCGCTGTGAACACCAGGAACCCTATCGACACAAGCGCGAGCAGAGCCCTGTTCGAAAGGAACTCGCCGACACCGTCCTTCATCCCCCTGGAGATGGCCGACAGCATGCCTCTCCCCTGGAGGGCCGCGACCACGAAGAAGAGCGCGTACACCACAGTCGCGAAGAGGAAGACCTCCCCGTACGAAGCGCGGAAAGGCAGCAGGATGGGAAGAGGGCCGAACCAGAGGAACGGCGTCCCGGTCGTGCTCGCTGTGGAGTTCGAGATGTGCGTGTAGAAGACGGTATAGACACCTGCCGGCAGCGACAGCAGGGCCAGGACTCCCGTCACCGCCAAGAGGAGCAGGAAGAGCCCGGACGCCAGCAGGCCGCTCCCGCCGCGCGCCTGCTCAGGCTCGGCAGCCGCTTCCACTTGCGCTACTGCCCCTTCTCGGCGTCTCCGTCAGCGCGTTCGAGGAACGCCGTCCCGTGGTAGCCGCACTTCGGGCAGTCGTAGTTCATGGGTATCAGCCAGCCTCCGAGCTTGCTCGCGTTCCTGACCGGCGCCAGGCACCTCGGGCACAGCTTCTGCGCAGGCCGCAAGGGGCTCCTCCTGACTAGTCTGGGCTGGCCTATCTCCAGGCCAGCGTCCTCCTGCGTCCGCTTGTCGGAGTCCAACGCTGGCCTGACCCGCCGCCTTTCCTTAAAACCGTTCCAGGACGTAGAGCGGGGCCTTGGCGAGCCAAGAGGTCCCAGGGAGCGGGCGCGAGGAGTGCTACGCTTGCGGGGCGCCGATGATAGAGATACAGACCTGCAAGTTCAGGTGCCCGAACTGCGGGGCGCTCCTCGACTGCGAGGACGTGTCTGGTCTCCCGAAGTGAGCGCGGTCACGCCTTCTCGAACAACCCATACGCCTCTTCCACTGGCTTACCTTCATGGACCACCGCGCGCACGGCCCTTATCATGCCCACAGGGTTCGACGACTGGAATATGTTCCGCCCCATGTCCACGCCAGCCGCCCCCTTCGACACGGCCGCAGCAGCCAGCTGGAGCGCCTCCTTCTCCGGCAGCTTCTTTCCCCCAGCGATCACCACAGGGACAGGGCACGAGTTGACGACCTTCTCGAAGTCCTCGCAATAGTATGTCTTGACAATCCTGGCGCCCAGCTCCGCGGCTATCCTGCAGGCTAGTCCCAGGTACCTCGCATCCCTGTTCATCTCTCTCCCTACCGCAGTCACGGCCAGGACGGGCATCCCGAGCCGCTCGCCCTCGTCTACCGTCCTTGACAGGTTGAGAAGCGACTCCCTCTCGTTGTCAGAGCCCACAAAGACCGAGACCGCCACGGCGGAGGCGTTCAGCCTGACCGCCTCCTCCATCGACGTCGTGATGCCTTCCCCTGACAGCTCCTTGAGGACGCTGGTGGCCCCCGAGACCCTCAGTACGACGGGGACGCCCGTCCCCGGCTCGACGGAGGTCCGAAGCACGCCCCTGGTCAACATGAGCGAGTCCGCGTAGGGTATCAGAGGGGTTATCGTCCTCCTGGGGTCTTCGAGACCGGTGGTTGGACCCTGGAAGTATCCATGGTCAACCGCGAGCATCACGGTCTTGCCCGATCCCATGATCCTCGAGACCCTGTTGCCTATCCCCCAGTCTGCCATCGACTTCGGCCTTCCTGACGCGCACTACCGGAGTGACATTTTAAGCCTGACGAAGTCCTACCGTGGTACCGTGGTCGGTTCGTCTATCAGGACAACCTTACGGAGAACGCGTAAGTGGACCCCTTGCCGATGAGGGCGACGCGCCTTGCCCTGGTCGTCCTTGCCCTCTTGACCGTGGTCTTCGCATCGACGACGGCCCTCGACTATCACCAGGAAGTCTCGACCGCGACGGTCGTCATCTCGAACAGCACTACCACAACGACAAGCTGTTCCACGACCGGGAGCGCGGGCTGTCCTCGCTTCTATTACGAGAATCTGACGATTTCCCATCAATTACACGGGGCCTTGGGGCGCGACCTATCAGGGATGGCTCGGCGACGTTGGGCCACGAGACATCGTATCTTCCGGGAGTTTCTATGGCGACACCACCGGCGCAAGGACGGTTGAATTCTCTGGGTGGAGCGCCTGGGGTGTCGGGTTTTGTGCCGAAGCCCAAAAACTCGACTCCTCAAACTCCACCCTGCTCGTAAGCGTCTCGCCTTCGCCCAATGACGCTAGCAACCAGACCTCAACCGCCTATGGCTCCGCTCAAGCGTGTTTCGCCATCGCCTTCACCTGACCTCGACTCTGTTCTGCCGAGGCGGCTTCGCCCCGCCTCGGCCGTGGCTGCTGCTCGGCCGCAGACCTATCGTGAAGGCTAGGACACTATGACTACCTTCATCTCCTCGCCAGAGAGGGCCGCCTCAACGGCCGCCGCGAAGTCTTCTACCGCGAATTTGCGCGTAATGACTGCACGGAACGCGGCTGCGTGTCGGCCCAGAATCTCGAGGGCCTTGTCTGTCTCCCCTCTGGTCGCCCCGTAGCTGGGCACCAGCGACACCTCCGACGAGTAGACATCAGCCAGGTCGTAGTCGAGCACGGAGCCCTTCGGGGGGATGCCAAACAGACAGACCTTGCCTCCCTTCCTCACGGCCAAGAGCGCCTGTCTGATCGCCTTCGCGTTGCCTGCTGCCACTATCGCCACGTCGGCGCCCCTGCCTTCGGTGGCCGCCTTGACCGTCCCCGCGACGTCGCCCTTCCCGGCGTCGATCGTGGCCGCCCCGGTCTTTCGCGCGAACTCCAGCCTCCGGGCGCTCACGTCGCTGATCAGTACCTCTGCCCGGGCCTGTCTGAGCAATAGCGAGTGCAGGATGCCCACCGGACCCGCGCCCACGACCAAGACCGCGTCTCCCGCCTCGACGTCGCACTTGTCGAGGGCCCTTATGCAGCAGCCCATAGGCTCCAGGAGGGTCGCGGTCTCGAAGTCGAGCCCCGGCGGAATCTTCAGGACGCCTCCATTCTCTACGTTCCACTTCGGGACACGGTAGAACTCCGCGAAGCCCCCTGGGTGGATGTTGCTCCCCCTGTACTCCTTGCACGTCGTCTCATCCCCTCTTTGGCAGTAGTAGCACTCGTGGCAGGGGACGTGGTGGTGTGCGAAGACCCTGTCGCCCTCTCTCACTCCTTGCGCGCCGTCCCCGACCGCGGAGACGACCCCCACCGCTTCGTGCCCGAGAATGGGCAGCGCTGACGTGTACTCCCCGCGCGCCTTCTCGATGTCGGTCCCGCACAGCCCGCAGGCCCTCATCTCGACGAGAAGCTCTCCCTCCCCTATCGCGGGGACCGGCACCTCGCAGACCTCGGCGCCGGGCCTCCCGCCGCCAGGCTGTCTAAGAAGCACCGCCTTCAACTGACCTCTGCCCCTCCTCGGCGGTATAAGAACGGGGCCGGCGGGCGCGCCTCATGTTAAAATCGTAGGACTCTCAGATGGGTCCGGAGACTCTGCATGGGACTGCCTGAGAAGATAAAGAAGATCGAGGAGGACCTCCACAGGACCCAGGTCAACAAGAAGACCGAGCACCACATCGGCCTGCTCAGGGCCAAGCTCTCCAGGCTGAAGGCTGAGCAGGAGGAGCAGCAGTCGAAGCGCGCGGGCGCCAGGACAGGCTACGACGTGAAGAAGTCAGGCGACGCGACCGTCGTGCTCATAGGGCTCCCGAGCGTCGGCAAGTCGACCCTGCTCAACAGGCTGACCAACGCGAAGTCGAAGGTGGCCGCCTACCAGTTCACCACTCTCGACGTAGTGCCCGGCGTCATGGAGTACAACGGGGCGAGGATACAGGTCCTCGACCTCCCGGGGATAATCAAGGGCGCGTCGGAA
>JASHVX010000043.1 GCA_030044375.1 Nitrososphaerales archaeon
TCTCTTGTTCCCTTCGTGGAAGTGCTGGCCGGTCGCGATTCTGAATGCTAAGAGGGACGCTTTGTGCACCAAGGCTGTCTCCAGGTCCTCGTCGTTGAAGCTGGTGGCCGCCTCCTCGACAAGACGCTGGAGTCTCACGTCGTCCTCATCGTTGTGTTCATGCTTCTCCGCTGTCAGGGACACCACTTCCCTGTTGATTGCAAGAAGCGTTGCGAAGTCGAGGTCGAGGATCTTAGTGCGGGCCAACGGCGCTAAAGGTTGCCCTGACGATTTAACCGATTGGGACAAGTAGATTCCGCTCTCGGGATGAAGAGTCCTAATGGCATTGACCACGACAACTCGGCGCTGGGTAGAGCATATCCGAGTTCGACCCTGCGGCTGAAGAGCCTGCACAGTACAGGCTCTGAAGGCGTTATCCGGTTGAAATCGGTCGCTATCGCTCCTCTCTTGTACAAATTGCCGAAGCGTCAATGGTCAGGGTTCCTCGACTCTAGAGAAAAGCGTCTCCCGGGGGTGGATTCCTACCAACTGCTGAGACATTGGACGATGTCTCCCAATTCCCACCCGGGCAGCCCAAAACGAGTCTATCCAGCTAATCAGAGTGTCATTCCTAGGCCCCTGGGCCGTTTCACGTCCTATCTGAGGAGTGGAGAACAGAAGATGACTTTTTTTCTCCCGTGTGCTCTTGGTGACTAGACCTGACGTTGTTGAGTCGAGTTCTGAACCGTGAAGCCTGTTCCTTGACAGGCTCAGCACGGCTCAGGCGACGCGAGTTCGTCCGGTGAGAGTCACACGGGCCCAGTTGTCACGTAACCATAGATTATCTCATTGAACAGCACGTAGGCTATCACGGCGGCTACCACGGCGACTATCAGGTAGGATCGGGCTCTCTCTTTTGGCGATGCCATAAGCACAGGCAGGCCCTTGTAGAGTATGTATAGGCCGTAAGGGAGACCTAGCACCGACAGGTATGCCAAGCCGGCTGGAATGATGTCGAGGATGCTTACCAGGAATACCGGCGTGTAGACGTAGGCAGCCACTTTGAAGGGCTTCGCTCCTTCCGCTGAAGTGCTGAACCTCGGCGCGAGCGACCGCAACGCGACGCCTAGGATGCAGACGGCCACCACGAACAGGATGTAGGAAGAGACCGCGGCAACAACGATGAACTCGGTAGTCGAGTACCCATAGACGTTGGTGATGTTGACGCCAGGATTGATGCTGGCGTACAAGGAGTAGCCAATCAGGATGGCGAAGAACGGTATCGCGGCCAGGACGGCAACGTAGTGGGTGATGATGTCGCCTGCAGAAGCCGGGTCGTCCTTGTGCGCAGTGACGTAACCGGTTGGACTCCTCACGAGCGCAAGAGCCGAGTATATCGCACCCAAGACAAGCTCTCTGGCGCCGTGACCGCCCGCAGAGACGCTGGGCGGGGGAGTACGCCCCGCGGCCTCTTGGGAGGTCGACTGTTGGGTCGCCTGAAGGCTTCGACCGCATTTTGGACAGAAGGCCGCCTCCGACCCGACCTCAGAGTTGCAGTAGGGGCAGTACGCCAACCGAGCCTGCCAGTGGTGCAATCGTATTTAAGCAACAGAAGGGCTCTCCCGCTTCAGGGGCTTCTCGCAAACAGCATCCTGATGTCGCTCTCGACTATTCGACTCGTCAGTAGTCGTCGAGAATCGACTCGAGTTTCTCGCGATGGAGGCAGAGCAACCTGGGTACGAGCCACGCTTGGCCCTCTCTGAACCCCGTGCCCGTCGGGCTCCTGACCAGGAGAGGACGACCTGACTGTACTGTTCGTCCCACAGAAGCCGTGTCAGTCCAGCTAACACACGGTCCTCGGAGTCAGGCTAGGTTGACGGAACATCCAACCCTATTCCTGGCGTGCCGCCCTGAAGGACTGGCGCTGACTCTCTTGTCGCGTCCTAGGCGCAGGTCACTTGGCGGTCTTCTTCAGGGGCTTCGACTCGTAGTGGAGCCCGATCACGCCCGACTTGAACGTCTTGGCGCCGAGAAGCTTGAGAGGATGCCGCCTGTCAGCGTCCACGAAGATGGGCCTCCCCGCGCCCAAGATGATCGGACGGACTCGGATGAAGAACTCGTCGATGAGGCCACCCCGAAGGAGGGCCGAGACCAGGGTGCCGCTGCCTACCACGACCAAGTCCTTGCCCGCCTCGCGCTTGAGCTTAGCGACGGCTTTGCCGGGATCGGTCCGCACCAGCGTCGCTGGCTTCCATGGCGTATCGACGAGGGTATGCGAGAAGACTATCTTCTGCAGGCCGTTCAGCTGCTTGACGAAGCCCGGGGGCACTCCCATCGACTTCGGCGCATCGGTCGGCCAGAACTGCCGGAACTCGTCGTACGTCACACGCCCGTACAGCATCGCGTCGACCCTTCGATTGATCTCGTCCGACCATGCCCACTCCTCGTCGTCGAACCCGAACCAGTCGATTTCGTTCTTCGGGCTCGTGAAGTATCCATCCAGGGAGATGATGGTGTCAGCGATGAGCCTTCGCACGTCGTCACGTGAAGCGGGCGATATTTATTCTCCTTTACCATCCCGTCCCGGACGCAGCCCCAGCCGCTGTTCACCGCCATGTCGACGAAGATGTCGCAGCAATCTATCAGTGATTTGGGAACGATGTCGGACATCCCATATTTACTTCCGAAGGGAGAAGGTCCTTGTTGACGCAAGAAGGTGTCGGACGCTGCGGCCGGTGGATGCCTGTCGTGCTTTTGCTTATCCTGTCTTCGCCCGTCCTCTCCTCTGTGACGGCCCAAAGCGGAGCCGATTCCTACGGGTCCGGCTCGACGGAGCTGCAGGGAGTCGGGACGTACCAGTGGCACGGCCCTCCGCCCTTCCGCTCCAACTACGACGAGCAGCTGGGCCTCACGCTGACGGGGAACTTTACCGCGCTCGAGTATGCGGTCACGGCCGTCGAGCAGACCGACCCGACCCTCGGCACCGGACCAGCCTACCTGGTGAACGGCGTCTCGAACACCGGCTACTGGTACCAGGTCGGCCTCTCTTGGGACTGGAGCTCGGGCACGGGGTTCATGATGGACTACGAGGTCTGGGGCCCGAACGGCAACTCGATCTTCCCTCGCCAGGGCGGAGGGCTGGTCTCGC
>JASHVX010000044.1 GCA_030044375.1 Nitrososphaerales archaeon
GTTGGGCCTATACCTGGCGGAGGGGTCCGTAAGCTACAACAGAGCACTGAAGCGCCAAGTGGCCAAGTTCAGCCTCGGGAAGTCCGAGTCAGAGGAACGTCTCGCGAAGGAACTGCTGGAGCTCATCCACTCGGTTGGAGAACGGGCGAGCCTGCACAAGTCCAGAGGCTCATACTATTCCATCACGTCGTACTCCAAGAAGCTGATTGAGCTCTTCATGAAGCACTGCGGGACTGGCGCATCGACCAAGATGCTCTCTGATACTATCATGAAGCTTCCTCCAAGGAAACAGCACCTGCTTCTCGAGTACTATCTGAAGGGCGATGGTAACAGGTACGTGAAGCCTGGGGGCTCCGTGATGATCAGGGCCTCTACGGCGAGCCGCGACCTGTCCTTCCAACTTCAGGAGATTGTGTCTAGGACTGGAGTCTTCGCCAACATCCAGATTCGGAAGGGCTCGAATGACTTCATCGAGGGACGCGAGATTGAGCGGAAGGACCAGTATGTCCTCGAATACACTCCTGACAAGAAGTGGAGCACCGCCCGCAAGGTGGGAGACAGGTTCCTCGTCCCCATCAAGAGGATCAAGGAGGAGGACTACGACGACCTCGTCTACAATCTCGAAGTGGCAGGAAGCAACTCCTACCTGGTGAAGGGGTTCGCGGTCCACAACTGCTCGGCCCCCGTCTACTCGTCCCAGTCGTTGCACTCGGCCGTCGTCGAGATCGTGGCGCAAAAGGGCTCGTTCGTGAAGTACACCACCCTGCAGAACTGGTCAAGAGACGTGCTCAATCTTGTCACCAAGAGGGCCCACGCTTACGAGGACGCCACTGTCTCCTGGGTAGACTTCAACGGAGGCTCCAAGCTCACGCGCAAGTATCCTTCCATCTATCTTCTGGGACCGAGGGCGAAGGCCGACATCATCTCGGTCGCCTACGCGGGCGCCGGCCAGGTGCAGGACACGGGAGGCAAGGCTGTCCACCTCGCGAAGGACACCACGTCGAAGATCCTCTCGAGGTCGGTGTCGAAGGACGGTGGGCACACCGCCTACAGGGGCCTGCTGCACATCGCCAAGGGTGCCAAGAACGTCAAGAGCTCGGTCAGGTGCGACGCTCTCCTCATCGACGAGAAGAGCACCACTGCGACCTATCCTTACATGGAGATTCAGGAGGACGACGCCACAGTGACGCATGAAGCGAGCGTGGGGAAGGTCGGCGAAGAGCAGCTGTTCTACCTGATGGCGAGGGGCATCTCAGAAGGCGACGCCCTAAGCATGGTGGTCAACGGCTTCCTCGAACCCTTCGCAAAGGAGCTGCCAATGGCGTACGCCGTGGAGTTCAACCGGCTGATGTCGCTCGAAATGACGAACGCCGTAGGTTGAGGCCCTGCCTCAGCAGGAGTCTAGCGCCTTGTCCCAGTCTGCAGTCGGCTCGTTTGACCAACACCTCGTGGAGGAGATATCGCGCTCTCTCAGAGAACCTGACTGGCTCAGGGAGAGCAGGCTCAAAGCACTCTCAGACTTCTCATCCCTTCCGCTCGAGAAGAACCCCCTCTACACGAAGTATGTGGGCATCGCCAGCTTCGACGTCGGGGCATTCACTGTAGTGCCCGGGGAACAGAAGCTCGACCTTCGCAGCACCTTCTCAGGTTTTCTCACGGGCAAGGAGACGAACATCTCCCTGCAAGGGAACGAGACCCAGATCCATTCGGAGCTTCAGCCCGAGGTAGCCTCCAAGGGGGTGAAGATGATGTCTCTGGCCGAGGCGCTGCAGTCAGACGAACAGCTCGTCAGGCGCCTCTTCGAGACCCGCCTGGTAAAGTCAGAGTCTGACAAGTTCGCCGCCTTCGTGAACGCCTTCTTCAACTCCGGTACGGTAGTCGTCGTCCCCAGAGAGGTCGTGCTCACCGCTCCCTTGCGGAAGATGCTCGTCCTCGATTCGCCAAAGTCGAGCGTGGTGGAGCAGACCTTCGTCGTCGCGGAGGAGATGTCGAAGGTCGTCTTCCAAGAGGAGCTCTACTCCAGGGAGTCGGCGCCTGCAGCCTCCACGCTAGTCGCCTCGACCGTCGAGGTCAGGGCCATGCCGGGCTCACACGTCGACTTCTCGTCCATCCAGCTCCTTGACGAAAGGGCTGTCCGCGTCTCCAACCGGGCCGTCGAGACACTCAACGACTCGCATGCGACTGTGAGCTCGCTCTCTCTGGGCGCCTCGCTCGAGCGCTCAAGGACGAACTTCCTCCTGAACGGGAGAGGCTCTCTGGGAGAGGGCTTCGAGATCTTCTTCACAGACTCCAAGCAAAGGTACGACTTCGAATCCAACCTCGTCCACAACTCCAGGGACTCGACGGGCGCCGTCCAGGCCAGGGGCGTGCTGAAGGGAGAGTCGCAGTCGATATTCAAGGGCATGATAAAGATCGTCAAGGAGGCGAAGAACTCGCGCTCGTATCTCGCGCACCACTCGATGATATTGGAGAGGTCGGCGAAGTCTGACGCTGTGCCGAGCCTGGAGATAGACAACAACGAGGTGAAGGCGACGCACTCGGCTTCGGTGGCTCAGGTGGACGAGGAGCAGCTGTTCTACCTCCTGGCAAGGGGCCTCTCCTTGGAGGAGGCGAAGAGGATGGTCGTCCTCGGCTTCTTCGAGCCTGTGCTCTCGAGGATACCGATCGAGCAGACCAGGGAAGGTGCGAGGTTCATGATAGAAGGCAAGTGGGACGGGCGGAAGAGGCGACTGGTCGACAGGGAGACGCTCCTCGCGGAGACGGGCGAGCTGGTCCCGGAGGCGAAGGGGACCGAGGACATCTTCGAGAGACACTACAAGTACCGCTAGGAGCCATGCCGCCCACAACCATGCGCGGCAATAGGCGGGCCGAGTCGAGTTGACAGCGTACTACGAGGCGGCCAAGGACTCTGACATCCAGGAGGGCACCATGAAGGCCGCAGACGTCAAGGGCCTGCACGTACTTCTTTCAAGGATAGGGGGCGAGGTCTACGCTGTGAGCGGGACCTGCACCCACGAGGAGACGGACCTCGGGCTCGGGTTCATGCTGGAGGGCCACGTCTCCTGCCCGCTCCACCTCTCGCAGTTCGACCTGAAGACAGGCGCGGTCCTCAACCCGCCGGCCACGGAGCCTCTCAAGAGCTTCAATGTTAAAATAGAGGGCGACACCGTTTTCATAGAGGTTTCATAGAAGGTCCTCACGCTCTTGCTCCAAACCGAAACCATAGACGTCGAGGAGGTGCGGCGAGACTTCCCAATCCTCGAGAGGAAGGTCCACGGAAAGAGGCTCGTCTACCTCGACAACGCCGCGACCAGTCAGAAGCCGAAGCAGGTCATAGATGCGCTGACCGACTACTACTCCCGCTACAACGCCAACGTGCACCGCTCAGTCCACACGCTGGGGGAGGAGGCCACCGAGGCCTACGAGTCCTCGAGGGAGCGGGTGGCGAAGTTCGTGGGGGCAGAGCCGAGGAGTCTCGTCTTCGTCAGAGGGACGACAGAGGCCTCGAACCTCGTGAGGTTCGCGTGGGGAGAGAGGTTCGTCAGAAAGGGAGACGTCATGGTCGCGACCATGATGGAGCACCACAGCAACATAGTGCCTTGGCAGCTCCTAGCCCAGAAGGTCGGCGCGAAGCTCAGCTTCGTGGGCCTTCAGGCCGACGGCACCCTCGACCTGGGCCAGCTCGAGGAGGCTCTCCGAGAGTCACCGCGCCTCCTGGCCGTCACGCATTGTTCTAACGTCCTCGGGACGATCAACGACGTCGCAAGGGTCTGCAGGATGGCGAAGGCCGCAGGCGCTACCACATTCGTAGACGGGGCCCAGGCCGTCCCCCACCTGCCGGTAGACCTCGCCTCGATTGACTGCGACTTCTACGCCTTCTCTGGTCACAAGATGCTCGGGCCCACCGGCATAGGCGCCCTCGTCGGCAGGAAGGCCATCCTCTCTGAGATGGACCCTTTCCAAGGAGGGGGAGAGATGATCCGCGAGGTCTTCCTCGACCACGCGACGTGGAACGACGTCCCACACAAGTTCGAGGCTGGCACCGTCAACGTCGCCGACGCCATAGGCCTGGGAGCCGCGGTCGACTACCTCTCCAAGCTCGGGATGGCCCGCGTCAGGAAGCACGAAGAGTCTCTCCTCGCCTACGCGTTCAAGTCGCTCTCGGGCCTCAAGGGCTTCTCCCACTACGGCCCCACTGACGTGACGATGAAGGGCGGTGTGGTCTCCTTCAACCTCGCCGACATCCACCCCCACGACCTGGCCACGATCCTCGACGAGGAAGGGGTCGCCATACGCTCCGGGAACCACTGCGCCCAGCCGCTGATGGGATGGCTTGGGGTGCCTGCCACGAGCCGCGCCAGCTTCAGTGTGTACAACGGCGAGGACGACGTCGACGCCCTG
>JASHVX010000045.1 GCA_030044375.1 Nitrososphaerales archaeon
ATGGGCTGGAAGCTCGGGCCGGGCCTCGCCGCTGGCAACACTTTCGTGGTGAAGCCGGCCAGCACGACCCCCCTCACGGACCTGATGGTAGTGGCGCTGCTCGCGAAGGCGGGACTGCCGCGCGGCGCGGTCAACGTCGTCACGGGGCCGGGGTCCGTCGTGGGCGAGGAGATAATCGGGAGCGGCAAGGTGGCCAAGATAGCCTTCACAGGGGAGACCGCTACCGGGAGGCGGATAATGGAAGGCTCGGCCAAGACGATCAAGAGGCTGACCTTGGAGCTCGGTGGCTCCGACCCGATGATAGTCTGCGAGGACGCTGACATGGGCCTGGCGGCCGAGGGAGCCACGTGGGGGAGGTTCAGGAACTGCAGCCAGTCTTGCACGGCGGTCAAGAGGCTGCTGCTGATGGAAGGCATCGCGGACAGGTTCACCAGGGCGCTGGCCGAGAGGGTCAGGGCCATCAACGTGGGCGACGGCCTAGCGGAGACGACCCACATGGGGCCGGTCCACACAGAGGAGCAGAGGTCCAAGGTCGAGAGCCTCGTCGAGGAAGCCAGGGAGAGAGGGGCCAAGGAGGCCGTGAAAGGCGGCAGACCGGTGGAGAAGGAGCTCGCCAGCGGCAACTTCTACAGGCCGGCACTCCTGACCGACGTGGACCGCGACGCCAAGATCGCCAGAGAAGAGTGCTTCGGTCCCGCCCTGCCGATTTTCGTCGTCAAGGACCTCGAGGAGGCCATCGAGGTCGCCAACGACACGGCGTACGGCCTCGGCTCCTCGATATGGACCAGGGACATCGAGAAGGCGCAGCGCGCGGCCGAGAGGCTCGAGGCGGGGACCACATGGGTCAACTCGCCTCCCATATCCAGGGCGGTGGTGCCGTTCGGCGGCTTCAAGCAGAGCGGCTTCGGCCGCGAGAACGGGATAGAGGGCCTCGAGCACTATTACGAGACGAAGAGCGTCCAGGTCCTGGAGTACGGGAAGGGGAAGAGGTGGGCTTTCCCAATATAGCCGAAACCGTCTTCAGCGCTGGCCCGCCGGGCAGTGCGTGTCCTAGCCCTCCAGCCTCTTCAGAACGGTCAGGGCCCTGACCGTTATCATCTTGCTCGGCCTTCCCGGCCTCTCCAGAGCGAAGGGGTGCACCTCGTTCGGGTTCTTCTTCAACCACTTGAGGTCGTATCCGGCGACATCCGGATGGACGGCGTCGAGGTCCCATCTGCCGTCGGGCCGCCGTTTCTCTTTGAGCAGCGAAATCGCGTAGTTCAGTCTCTTGTCGTTGCCGTATCCCAAGGCCGTCATGAACTCGAGCCCTATCAGGAGGTCATAGTAGTAGTGGAAGGGATAGTGGAACCGATACCACGGCGGATAGCGCGCTCCTTGCTTGTGCAGCTGTTTCTCAAGATAGAACTCCGCGCCCTCTTCGACAGCGGCCTTCATCCCCCTGGTCCACTTTCGCTTGGGGTACTCGGCGAAGGCGCTCATGGCCTCCCACGAGTCCAGGTTTCTGCCCTTGCCGAAGCAGTTCCAGCCGCCGTTCTCGGCCCTGTTGTTGGCAAGCCACTCTAGCGCGCTCTTCACGCGAGGGTGCTCGACGTAGCCTAGCTTGATCAGTCCTCTTGCCGTGTTCCCCACGATGCAGTAATGGCTGGGTCGCTGGACAGCGCCGAACTCCCGGTCGGAGCCGAAGCCGCCGTCAGGTCTCGCGAAGCGGTCAATCCAAAGCTCGGCGGCCCCCGCGACCCGCGGGTCGTCGTCCTTCGTGACACCCAGGTCGGACAGGATTAGGAGCATCCAGTTAGACGAGAGGTACTTTGGCCGATACAGGCTTTCGCCTCCGACCCACCAGCCCTCGTCACTCTGCTTTGCCAGGATGTCTGCGGCCCAGCCCTTCTTCGGAATCATCCCTCTTGCTGAGGCTACGTCCGGGTCGTCACCGGCTCGCCCCATGAGCTGCTTGAGGGCCAAGTACCTGATGGAGGGCTGGTCATCTTCCAGGAGCCACTCGACGGCTGTGTTCAACCTAGTCGGCGCCCGCCCGATGGATAATAAAAGACATGGGACGCACGCCACGCGTAATTAGGACGGGCGACCGAAAGTGTCGCCGTCTAGGCCTCTCGAGCAGCCGCAACTCCGAAGTGACTCATTTGACGTAAAGCTCTAAATACGGTTGAGAGGCGCAGTTGCAAGAAATTGCCCCAGTTCGCGAGAATCAAGCTCACGAGCACGAACCTGCCGGAGCTTGAGAGGGTGGCCAAGGACATCCGCGATATCGCGGACAAGACAGGCGTCAAGGTCAGGGGGCCCCAGCCTCTGCCGACCAAGAAGCTGAAGATAACGACGAGGAAGGCGCCCACTGGCGAAGGGTCTCACACATTCGACCACTGGCAGATGAGGGTGCACAGGCGCATACTCGACGTCCAACCGGATGACAGGACGATGCGGCAGATTACGAAGCTGAAGATCCCGGAAGACGTGAAGGTAGAGCTTATCCTGACGGCCTAGGGCTGGGCCTTCACCCAGTCGATGGTCCGCTTGAGGCCTTGCTCGAGCGTCATCTCGTGCGAGTAGCCGAGGAGCGACCTCACCTTCTCAATCGAGGGGTAGCTCACCTGCGGCTCGCTTTCGAGCTCGCTCCTGGGCGGGGCGAGGATGAGCTCTGACTTGGAGTCAGTCAGGCCCTTTACCGTCTCTGCCAGCTCCCTGACCGTCACAGGCCTCTCGCCTCCGAAGTTGAAGGCCTGGCCGACGGCCGCCTCCTTGTCGATGATGCTGAGAGCCAGCTTGGCGTAGTTGACGGCGTGCGAAGGCGAGGTCGTGTCTCTGCCTGAGTTGAAGAGGGTCAAGGGCTCTCCTTTGAGGCAGGCGCGGATGAAGCGTATCGTCGCCCGGGAGGGCTGGTCGAACTCCCCGAACAGGAGCCAGCTCCTGGTGAGCGAGACGGGCAGGCCCTTCGTCTTGAAGTAGCTCATCGCCATGTTCTCGCATATCACCTTCGAGTAGTCGTAGGGCACGCGGGGGTCGAAGGGGGCGCTCTCTGACACTGGGTTGCTCTTGGGCGCGCCGAAGACGTTGGCGGAGGACGCGGCTATGATCCTCTTGACCTTCTTCCTGTGGGCGAGCTCGAGGAGGTTCAGCGTGCCGACGCAGTTCACCTCGAAGCAGAGGCGCGGGTCCTCGATCGTCTTCTTGATCTCGGTGATGGCGGCCAGGTGTATCACGGCGTCGAAGTCGAGAGAGGCGAGCCTGTTGAAGACGAAGTCCCGGTCCAGGAGGTTCCCGGACACCTCCCACCCGGAGAGGTCGGTGGGGATGACTCCGATCCCCTTGCCCTCGAGGTACTTGGACAGGTTCCTGCCGACCATCCCTGAGGCGCCGGTTACGAGTACCTTCATCGCAGTCTAGGCGCCTGCCTGCCAGACCGTATTTAAGAGGAGGAGCCCACTCCGGCGTCTTGGAGCATCCGGTCGGCCAACCCCGGCTCGACGACGCCGTAGCCCATGGACTCGGTCCCGTCAGCGAGAACCATTGGGATCCGCGCCACGTGGTAAGGCACGTCGAACCTCGCGACCGTCGACTCCTCGCTCGAGTCGAACAGCTTCGCCCAGGCCCCGCCGGCAGAGGACAGCAGCATGACCTCGACCACCTTCCTCTCGCCGAACCCGCCTCCCCTGCCTCCTGCGGCGAGCGAACCCTCGGCTATCCTTAGGAGCAGCAGCCTGTTCCCGGCGGCGCCGGACCTCAAGTCGACGTCCCTCTCCGAGATGACTATGACCCTGGAGCCGCCCGTGAGGAGGGACGAGAGTTCGGCCTGCGCGTCCATCTGCCGGGACGGCCGACTTCTCGGTATAAAGCCTCCGACAGCTAGCCCCACTCTCGCCGTTCGCGGAGGAAGAGCCGTAGCAACGCCTTCGCGTCCTGTGTCAGCCTGCGACCGGCCAGCATTCCCTCCAGTTCACCCGGCCGGAACTCGCCGACGGCCTCGAGCTCGCCCGCGTCGATCGACAAGCGCCTGCCGGAGCGCGCGGTGAACAGGCGGACCCACTCCCTTTCGACCAAGCCCCTGCTCCTGATCGGAGGCAGCAGGACCTTCGCCCTCCCGACAAGCCGCGCCTCGACGCCCAACTCCTCCGACAGCTCCCTCTTCGCGGCCGCAAGGTACGGCTCGCCCTTTCTGACGTGGCCGGTGCACGAGAGGGTCCACTTGCCGGGATGCCAAGGGTCCCTCTTGCTCCTCCGCTGCAGCACCACGCGCCCGTCCGGTCGGGTGACGATGACGGCCACGGCCCTGTGGACCAACCCCGCCTCGAGGCAACGTGCGAGCGGCGCGCTGCCGACCACCCTGTCCTCCGCGTCTACGACGTCGACCTCCTCCCCGGGCATCCGCGTGCTACCTTCCCAGGCACTTGAGCAGGGCCTCGGCCTCCTCCTTCGTAGAGAAGATCTGGACCTGAAGGTCCACCGCCTTCCTTCTGACCCTGTGGAGCTCCTCGGTCGTGGAGTTCGAGTTGGTGTTGAAGGACAGCACGAACGAGACCTTGCCCCCGGAGATAAGCGACAGGACGTCCGCGGCCCTGGTCTTGGAGCCTCCGCCGACGGTGGTGATCAGGACGCCGCTGCGCTTGAACTCGGCGAGGAGGTCCTCGAGGGCCTCTTTCGTCTGCCCCTGCTCCAGCAGCAGGACGCCCGTGTCCCCTGCCTTCGGGATCCTGTGCCCGGTGGCCAGGAGGCTCTGGGAGAGCGCCTCCACGAAGGTCTCTCCGAAGCAGGCGACCTCGCCCGTCGACCTCATCTCCACCCCGAGCTTGGGGTCGGCCCCCTCCATCTGGAGGAAGGAAAACTGCGGCGCCTTGACAGCGAAGACCTTCGGCTCAGGGACGTCGGCCGTTCGCTTGAGCTTGCCTCCCAGAAGCGCAGGCGCGACGACGTCTACCAGGTTTACTCCCGTCGCCTTGCAGACGAACGGGAGGGACCTAGAGGCCCTGAGGTTGCACTCTATCACGAAGACCGAGGCGCCCTTGACGAGGAACTGGATGTTCAGCGGCCCTCTGGCCTTCAGCTCTCTGGCTATGCTCCGCGTGTACACTCGGACCTTCTCCTTCGCGGCCTTCGAGATGGAGACGGTCGGGATCGACATTATGGCGTCGCCCGAGTGCACGCCTGCGTCCTGCACGTGCTCCATGATCGCCCCGATGACTGTGCTTTGCCCGTCGGAGACCGCGTCGACCTCGACCTCTCTCGCGCCCTCCACGAACTCGCTCACGGTCACGGGATAGTTCGGGTTGACCCTGACCGCCTTGGACATGAAGGTCTCGAGCTCGGCCGGGTCCCAGATCACCCTCATCGCGGAGCCGCTGAGGACGTGCGACGGCCTCACTATGACCGGGTAGCCGACCCTCGCGCAGAACTCGGAGGCCTCTGCGGGCGAGCGGAAGCTCCCCCAGGCGGGCTGCGGTATCCCGAGGCGATCGAGCAGGGCGCTGAACTTCGTCCTGTCCTCCGCCATCTCTATGGAGTGAGACGACGTCCCGAGCACGGTCACGCCCCGCTTCTCCAAGGCCTCGGCCAGGTCGTTGGGGGTCTGTCCCCCGACGCAGAGGACCACGCCTTCGGGCCGCTCCTTGTCGTAGATGGCCAGGAGCCGCTCCACGGTGAGCTCCTCGAAGTAGAGCCTGTCGCTCATGTCGAAGTCTGTCGAGACTGTCTCAGGGTTGCAGTTCACCACGACTATCTCGTCGATGCCGTTCGCCTTGAGCGCCCAGGCCATGTTCATCGTACCCCAGTCGAACTCGACCGAGCTGCCTATCCTGTAGGGGCCCGCGCCTAGGACGACGGCCTTCCTCTTCGACGTGCTGGGAGCCTCTTCGACGGCGCCGTTGAAGGTCTGGTACAGGTAGTTCGTCTTCGAAGGCCACTCTGCCGCGAGGGTGTCTATCACCTTAGTCGTCGGGGTGACGCCTAGCCTCACCCTGAGGTCGCGCACGCGGTCCTCGTCGAGCCCCATGAGCCGGCCCAGCTGTCCGTCGGAGAAGCCGAGCTTCTTGGCCCTGGAAAGGAGCTCGCGCGAGGGCGTCGCTCCCGGCTCGTGGACTTCGAGCTGCGAGTAGAACTCGGTGACGTTCTTGAGCTTCAGCACGAACCACGGGTCGACCTCGCTCTTCGAGCTCACCTCGTCCACGCTGAGCCCGGACCGCAGCGCGTCTGCGAGGTCGTAGATCATCGTGTCTGTGGGGCGCTCCAGCCTCGCCAGGGCGTCGGCCTTCGCCGAGGGCGGCTGGCTCCTTACCACGCCGTCGCTCCTCGGGTTCGCCATGCGCGCGGCCTTCTGGATGGCCTCCTCGAACCCTCTTCCTACGGCCATGACCTCGCCGATGGACTTCATGGCCGTGCCTATGACCCTCGAGGCCCCGTCGAACTTGTCGGTGTCCCACCGGGGCATCTTGACGACGAGGTAGTCCAGTGACGGCTCGAAGAGGGCCGCGGTCACGCCCGAGACCTTGTTCTTCAGCTCCGTCAG
>JASHVX010000046.1 GCA_030044375.1 Nitrososphaerales archaeon
TTCCTCGAGCACTTCGAGAGGATGTGGGACAAGGGAAGGCCGCTGGACGACGTGCTGCCGCTGGCCCAGTCGCTGGTAGAGGGCGTCTGTGAAGCGATGAAGTCGAAGGCGATGGCGAAGACTGACGTCGCGCTCTACGGCACCCTCGCGAGGGTCGGGGCGGTCCCCCAGGACGTGCTCGTCAGGGAGATGGGGAAGAGGCGGGTCAAGCCGCAGGACACCACGGCAGCCTTCGACAGGCTGTTGCAGTTGGGGCTCGTGCACCGCGTCGGGAGCCTGCGGCTGCTCATGGTCGAACATCCCTCCACCGCCAAGGCCATGGTCAGCCGTGCGCAGAAGCAGTGACCTGCCTTACCACTGCCGGCTCCGGAAGTAGTGTGAACCGCTAAATTCAGACCGAACCAACACGGTGATGCAATGCCGCACGTCAAGAAGATGAAGAAACGGAAGAACAAGTTCGTCGCCAAGACAACAGTGCGGATGTAGGGTCGAGGTCCTCCGCCCACCAAATTCTCCCTGGTGGGCGGACCGACCTCACTTTTTGCGCTGCTTGACAGTGCGGCTCGTATCACACATCAGTTCTTCCGTTCAAGTCGCCCTCTGAGGTCGCTACCGTCTTGCCGCCACGCCCAGGCTGTCAAAGGATGCACGCGCGAAGAGAGGGGACGACCGCGTCGTGGGCGAGAACGAGCGGCTGGACTTGCTTCCGCGGCCGGTCGATTGACCAGAACTCTGACCGGCTGGGAATTTGTTAAATAGGTTTCATCGTTCGGGCGGACTGCATCCTATGACAACGTGGGAGTGCCATCACTGCGGCCATCTCGTAGACGAGGAAGGCGCGCCGGACGAGTGCCCTGGCTGCCACTACGTCCTCACCTTCTGGCTGGAGGCGTCCAAGCCTGGCACGGCCAAGGAAGTAGGAGAGCTGCTGAGGAGGATCCCGCTCTTCTTCGGGCTCGACGAGATGTCCCTTGGCGACATGGCGAAGGCCTTCGGCGAAGCGACCTTCCAGGACGGGACCCCGATAGTCAAGGAAGGCGAGCAGTCGGCGAGCCTCTCGATACTGGTCGAAGGGAAGGCGAAGGTCAGGAGCGCAGGGAAGGTCATAGCCGAGCTCAAGCCCTACCAGTTCTTCGGCGAACTGGCCGCGCTTGGCCTGCAGAGGAAGCGGACCGCCGACGTGGTCGCAGACGGGCACTGCAAGTGCCTGGTCGCAGTGCAACCCGAGCTCCAGCGGATCCTTTCGTCCCACCCCACGGTCGCCAGCCACCTCCTGAGCGAGATACGGAACAGGTACCAGTCAGAAGGCTCCGACTCTTTCTGAGCGTCCGGCCAGGGACGTGGACCGCACAGCCCCATCACCTTATTAGCAGACTTTCCGGGCTGACGGCGACCCAAACCAGTTGTCGTATGTATATCTCGCCTGGTTCATCAAGTACTTCCTCTACATCTTCGTCGCCTACGGGGTAATCAGAGGGCTCTGGAAGATCAGGGGAATAACGAGGCTGGCGGAGAAGGGGGGGCTCAGGGTCAGGCGCTTCGTCAGTGGGAGGGGAGGCGCAGGCTTGGCGATAGGGCTGGCAGGGATGGCGGTCACGGTGGCCGCCCTGGTCCTGCCCTGGTATGCCATCAAGGCCACACTGGCAGGAGCGTCCTCACCGGTCCAGATAATGACCCTCGACGGTCTGAGGGGCTTCAGCCTCAACCTGACCCAGCCTCAGTCTCCTGGGGCCCTTGTGAATACGGTGTCAGTGGACGCGCCTTTCGCCGTCATATTCGCGGTCGGGATGCCGCTGCTCCTCCTGGACGTCATCGCAGTCAGGCGGGGAGGGAGTCTAGGGCGCAGGTTCATCGACGGCGCCATCGCCTTGCTCTTCGCATTCGCCTTCATCTTCGCGTTCGTGACCTTCCTGCCTTACGAGGTTCCCGGCCTCTCGTCCCTCCTCAGTGGAGGGTCTCTCTCACCGCAGGGCACTGCCCTCCTCACCTCGGTGGGGTCGAGCGCGCTGGGGGGTTCCGCGAGCAGCCCGCTGTCCGGGTACTCGTCGGCTTCATGGGCCTTCGGCCTCGGGGCGTACCTCTTCATCGCAGGGGCCGTACTGAGGATAGTCGGAGGGGCCGTCATGAGCACCGCGCCGGACCTGGTCGCCCCGGCGGTGCCCCCGCCTGGGGCCGCCGTGTCTACCGAGCCCACGCGCAGGCTCGCGGCGATAATGTTCACTGACATTGTGGGCTACACCGCCCTGACCCAGAGCGACGAGTCGCTGGCCATGAAGGTCCTCGACAAGCACAGGAAGATACTCCGCCCGGTCTTCGCCAAGTACTCGGGCAGGGAGGTGAAGACCATAGGCGACGCCTTCCTCGTGGAGTTCAACAGCGCCCTGGAGGCGACGGAGTGCGCCGTGGAGATGCAGAAGACGCAGCACGACTACAACGAGACGGCGAAGGAGAAGGACAGGGTCCGCCTGAAGATCGGGATACACGTGGGGGACGTCATACACAAGGACGGCGACGTCCTAGGCGACGCGGTCAACATAGCCTCGAGGATAGAGCCCCTGGCGGTGGGAGGGGGCATCTGCATCTCCGAGCAGGTCTACGACCAGGTGAGGAACAAGGTCCCCTACACCCTGGTCAAGCTGCAGCCCAAGGAGCTGAAGAACGTCTCGTTCCAGATAGACACGTACAGGGTGCAGCTGCCCTGGGAGTCGCCCCCTGCGCCGCAGGACGGCACGACTCCTCCGAAGCCGCCGTCGGCCTGAGCCCGACTCAGGTCCTCTTCCGCTGGGCGTAAGCCGCCGGCCGCTCAAGCACGAACGAGTAGAGCACTGAGTCCTTCTCGACCTCGGTCGCAGTCATGTGGCTGACCCTCCAGCCGTCTGAGCCGTAGCGCGTCAGCATCTCGGCGACGTCTGCCCAGTTGAAGTACTTGGCGTCGCTCGGGGCTCTGGCGAACCCGCTCAGCCTCGTCGTGATGAACTTGTACTCTGTGGCGGAAGGCACGGGCGCACCGCGTGCCGCCGATTATTTGTCCCTTTGTGCCCCTCCTGATGCTCGGACCCGCAGCCGGAAAAAAAGGGGGGGACCGAGTCCCAGCCGCCCTAGGCGCTTCCGCTCAGGGTGACCTGGTACTCGGTTGTTCCATTCGTGAAGTCCAGCGACAGAGAAGCGCTTGTGCCGACGAAGGTGCCGTGGGCCGTGGCCTGCAGGATGAATGACCCGGATGGGCCTGTGGTGCCCTGGCCCGAGATCTCTGTGCCGAAGAGGCTCATGGTCGCTGACCCTGACGAGACCGTGTAGGTCGTTCCCGCGACAGTGAGGCTGCCGCTGGTTATGCTGAGGGTGTATCCTCCGGATAGCTTTCCTGTGACTGTGAAGGTCAGTGTGCCGGACGCGGTGCCGTTGGTGCTTGGGCTACCAACGACGAAGTACTCGCCCGACGAGCTGGTGACTGTGATGGTCTGCCCCACTGTGAGATTGACTTCACTCTGTGAGCCCTGCCACACGCCTCCCTGTGACTGGCCCCCGGAGAGGCCGGGACCCATCGAGTATTGTTGTCCGCCCTCCGCGCACTGGCCGAAAGAGCCGGGCGGCCCTTGCGAGTTTGTCTGTGTCGTGGTTGACTGGGTGGTGGTCGATGTCGTCGTGGCAGAAGGCGTCGACGCCGCTGATGCCATCGCGAGGTAGGCGAAGAGCACCAGGGCGGCAGCCGTGGCCACGGCTCCGATTGTCGCTGCTTTGCGGATTCTTGTCGTCATGCTTCTTCAAGTTCGTTGCACTCGTCCAAGATATTTATCGGATTGCGCAATTCACTCCCAAATCGCCACGGGATTCCTCGAGGATGGTCCCAACATCGCCCCGCATTCTGGCGGCTCGGCCACGTTCGAGCGAAGGCAATACACGTATTATTACGGCGGTGCGTCGCCCTTGCGGACATGACCCTCCAGGAGACTATCCCCTGGCTCAAGGAGTACATCGACCCGGTGAACGCGCAGCTCGTAGAGCTGATCCCCTCGGGCCCGGGCACCTCGCAGATGGAGGTCGCTGCGGCCGAGGCGCTCTCCTTCGGCGGGAAGCGTGTGAGGGCAGCCCTGTCACTGCTCTGGTGCGAGATCTACGGCGGAGACTCTTCGAGCGCGATCCCTATCGCCGTCGCCTACGAGCTGGCGCATGCGAGCGCCCTAGTGCAAGACGACATCATCGACA
Source organism: Nitrososphaerales archaeon (assembly GCA_030044375.1). Classification (GTDB taxonomy): domain Archaea; phylum Thermoproteota; class Nitrososphaeria; order Nitrososphaerales; family Gagatemarchaeaceae; genus UBA183. The sequence goes on from JASHVX010000046.1 coordinate 4,204, forward strand.
GCTCCGACATGAGGCGGGGGAGGCCGTCGATCGTCGCGAAGTACGGGCTATCGACGGCGATTCTGTCCTCCGACCTGCTCCTCTTCAACGTGCCCAGGATGGTGGCGAAATACGCCGGCCTGGGCAGCGCGAGGCTGGCGAGGATCTTTGACCTAGTGGGGGAAGCCTGCAGGGCGACAACATGGGGCGAGTACCTCGACCTGGAGCTCGCCCGGGGGGCCGGCGGGACCGAGCGGGAGTATGAGGAGATGATCAGGCTGAAGACCTCGACCCTTCTGAGCGCGCCGTGCGAGAGCGGGGCGCTGGTGGGCGGGGCGACCGACAAGGAGGCGTCGCTAGCCGGCCGGTTCGGGGCTGCGATAGGGATGGCATATCAGATACAGGACGATGCCCTCGACCTCACCGGAGACGAGCTGTCGTTGGGCAAGCCCGTCTTCACCGACCTCAGGGGCGGCAAGAGGAGCGCCGTGCTCATGCACTGCCTGAGCCACTGCACGGAGGACGACAGGGAGTTCGTCTCGGGGCTGATGAACCGCTCCGGCGCCTACACCCCAGCCGAGGTCTCGAGGATGAAGAAGCTGATCGAAGACATGGGCTCGGTCGAGTACGCCAAGGAGAGGGTCCTGGCCTACACCAGCGAGGCGAAGGAGTCTCTGGATTCCGTGCCAGAGGGCAGGGCGAAGGCGCTGCTCGCCGAGCTTACCGACTATCTCTCTGTCCGGTACTACTAGGCAAGAGCTCCGGCTGCCCGCTCGGGCTGTCGACGTCTCCGGCCGTCTTTCCAGAGGGGCCGTCGTCGGCCAGGTGCGACCCTACTTCTGGTCGGGGAGGTCCGCGCCCATGATGAAGACCGCGGCCGCGACGACCGAGGTCCACACCCCTCTGTCTCCCACAGCCGACTGCGTGTTGTTCAGGGTCCTTATGATCCTGCCCGACGCCTTGAAG
>JASHVX010000047.1 GCA_030044375.1 Nitrososphaerales archaeon
CGTCTACAGGCCCCAGTCTGGCAGAGGAATCCACCCCTTCGAGGCGTCTCAGTGCCACCTGGGCGCGGCACAGAGGGTCCTAGGGGAGGCGATCGCCGAGTCCGGGGTCTCATTGGCGCACATTGATGCCGTGTGCTATTCGATGGGCCCGGGGCTGGGGCCCTGCCTCAGGGTCGGCGCGGTGGCCGCGAGGACGATGGCATCTGCACTGGACAAGCCGCTCGTCCCTGTCAACCACGCGGTGGGCCACATCGAGCTCGGCTGCCTCGTCACCGGCTCGAAGGACCCTGTCGTCCTGCTCGTGTCGGGCGGACACACCATGGTCATAGCCTACTCAGGGCGGAGGTGGAGGATCTTGGGGGAGACCCTCGACATCACCTTGGGGCAGCTGCTCGACCAGTTCGGAAGGCACTCGGGCTTCGCCTCCCCGTGCGGCGCCATGGTCGAGGAGGCGGCCAGCAGGTCTCAGCACTACCTGCGGCTCCCCTACTCCGTCAAGGGGAACGACGTCTCCTACTCAGGGCTCCTCACAGCAGCGAAGGGGATGGTCGACGCCGGCGAAGGGCTCGACTCTGTGTCCTTCTCGCTCCAGGAGACGGCCTTCGCAATGGTTGTGGAGGTCACTGAGCGCGCCCTCGCCTTCACCGGCAAGGGCGAGGTGATGGTGGTGGGCGGAGTCGCGGCCAACAGGAGGCTGTCTGAGATGATGGGCAGGATGGCCGAGAGGCACTCGGCATCAGTCAAGCTTGTCCCTGTCGCGCTGAGCGGCGACTGCGGGGCGCAGATCGCGTGGACGGGAGCCCTCGCCTACGTGGCAGGAAGCAGTGTGAAGGTTGACGAGGCCGGCGTACGCCAGTCCTGGAGGCTAGACACTGTCGACATCAACTGGCGGAGCTGACTCCGAAGGGGGCAGGCTCCTCTACCGTGGGGCCGAGGCCGACATAAGGAAGGGCAGGTGGCTCGACCTCGACGCGGTGTACAAGACGAGGAAGCCCACGGCCTACAGGCATCCGGAACTCGACCTCGCGATTAGGCGCCAGAGGACCATGCGCGAGGCCGACCTGACCCGCTCTGCGCGCTCGACAGGCGTCTCTTCACCGAGGATCTTCTATGTCGACATGGCGGAGACGACCTTGGTGATGGAGTACGTCGAGGGCGCTAGGCTGAAGGAGCTGATGCGCTCCGCGGACGACGACCTCGTCAGGTCGCTGTTCACCCAGATGGGCGACGCCGTCGCGCGCCTCCACTCGGGAGGGATGACCCACGGCGACCTTACCACGGCCAACGTGTTGGTGCGAGGCGGCGAACCTGTCTTCATAGACTTCGGCCTGGCGAGCCGCTCGACGAAGACAGAGGACCACGCTGTCGACCTGAGGCTCATCAAGGAGACCCTGGCCGGCGCGCACCAGGACGTCGCCCAGGCCGCGTTCAGGAGCCTCCTGGACGGCTACTCGGCCCGGGTGGGAGGGGAGCGGGCTCGGACGGTCGTACGTCAGTTGAGGAGCATCGAAAGCAGGGGGCGCTATGCCAGGGTCGCGTAGCGTCTGGTTCGCGACCTCGAACGACCACAAGTTCGAGGAGGCGCGCCTGGTGCTCGCCGACTCGGGCCTCGCCCTGCAGCGCCTCGGCTCGAAGGGGGTGGAGATGCAGGCGGACACCCCGCAGGAGGTCGCGGCGCTCGCGGCGTCCGAGGCCTTCAGGTCGGCGGGAAAGCCCCTCTTCGTCGAGGACACAGGGCTGTACATAGAGTCGCTGGGAGGGTTCCCCGGCGTCTTCGCCTCATACGCCTTCAAGACGATAGGTGTCGACGGCGTCCTCAGGCTCCTGGGTAGGTCTCCGCGCCGCGGGGCCGAGTTCGTCAGCGCGGTCTCCTACCGCGACTCCGAGGGTTCGGCCGACTTCACGGGGAGGCTGAGAGGCTCGATCGCCTGGAGCGGTCGCGGAACAGAAGGCTTCGGCTTCGACCCCATATTCGTCCCAGAAGGGGCGAAGGCGACCCTCGCGCAGATGACGCCGGCGACGAAGTGCCAGGTCTCCCACAGGGCCAAGGCGCTCGGCGCCATGTGCGAGTGGCTGACGACAGCACGCGGTCGGTAACGTTTATCAGCCCACTGGGGTCGACTCGTCAGAAGGTTCTGTTTGGCTAGGATACACTCTCACAGGCACGGCAAGTCGCACCAGACCAGGCCGCCGAACAAGGGCGCGCCCGCCTGGGTGGAGGCCACTCCGGAGGAAGTGAAGACCACCATACTGAAGCTGGCCAAGGACGGAGTGCCCCCGAGCCGCATAGGGATGACGCTCAGGGACGACTACGGCGTCCCCCTCGCCAAGGCTGTGCTGGGGAAGCCCATCATGAAAGTGCTCGCCGAGAACAAGGCCTCTCCCAAGCTCCCTCAAGACCTCCAGGATCTGATCGAACGGGCCCAAAGGGTCCAGAAGCACCTTGAAACCCACGGCTCAGACAGGAAGAACGTGCACTCCCTCGAGCTGGTCGAGGCCAAGATATACCGTCTGTCCAAGTACTACAAGCAGACCGGCGCCCTGCCCAAGAACTTCAAGTACACAGCCGTGGTCGCACAGCTCGCGTAGCCGGATGGTCTGCCATGGCCACGGCCGCACCAGGCCTAGCCCGCAGGTACGCCTCACTGGCGCCCGACGTGGTCAGGCTCGCGGCCGAAGGCAGCAGGATACTGGTGGTCACGCACATAGACTGCGACGGCCTTGCGAGCGGGTCGATAGCCTTCGCAAGCCTGGCCAGGAAGGGAGGCAACGTGACCGTGCGCGCGCTTCCTGAGCTCGACCCCGAGGGCATCGGCGCCTTGGCGTCGAGCAAGCACGACTTCTACGTCTTCACCGACCTGGGCTCCACGCTGGTGAATGAACTAGAGGCGGCCTTTGGCGGAAGATACCTGATCCTGGACCATCACTTGATGGCCGAGGAGGACCTGCGGAGGCCCTCAGTGGTCAACGCGTGGGCATACGGCCTCGACGGCGGAAGGGAAGCCTGCTCGTCCTCGATGGCCTATTTCTTTGCTGTAGCGCTCGACCCTTCGAACCGCGACCTCTCCCCGCTGGCAGTCATAGGGGCGGTGGCGGACAGGCAAGACCAGGGCCCCGGAAGGTCGCTGACCGGCCTGAACCGGCTCGCGATGGAGGAAGCGGTGTCGGCGGGCCTCGTGAAGGCCTCGAACGACCTCATGCTCCCCGGACGGGAGACGCGGCCGATTCACGAGGCGATAGCCTTGACATCGTCGCCTTACCTCAGAGGCATCACCGGGAGCAAGGACTCGGTCCTGTCCGCCCTCCACGAGTCGGGGCTCCGCCTGAAAGACGGGACGGCCTGGCGGACGACGTCTTCGCTGACCTCAGAGGAGAAGGGGAAGCTCACCGAGGTCATAGCGAGCATGCTGGGCTCCTCTGAGTGCGCCACCGAGGCCATGTCGGGTCTCTTCGGCGAGGTGTACACTCTCGAGCATGAGGACCCGT
>JASHVX010000048.1 GCA_030044375.1 Nitrososphaerales archaeon
CTGACGGAGATCGGGAAGAAGGAAGGAAAGAACCTGGAGATGCCGATGGAGGTGTTCTCGATAGACCCGCCTGTGGGACAGGCCGGGGAGACGGCCGAGACACGAGGTGAGAGTTTCGACGCAGGTCGGCACCGCACGGCGAACGCTTAACTTCGGAGGAGGACCAGTCCTCTTGGCCTTGGAGAGCCAGGCGAGGAAGGCGGAGGACTTCAGGGGGCTCCATGACAGGAAGAGGGTCCTCGTCCTGCCCAACGCGTGGGACGTCCCGAGCGCCCGCGTCTTCGAGGACGAGGGCTTTCCCGCTGTGGCGACCTCGAGCGCCGGGATGATGGTGTCACTAGGATACCCAGACGGGGAGACGGTCCCCGTGACGGTGTTCCTCTCCGCGGTCGAGAGGATCTCGAAAGCGCTGTCGATACCGCTCAGCGTGGACGTCGTAGGAGGGTTCGGTTCTACTGCCAAGGACGCGGTCGCGATTGCGAAGAAGGTCGTGAAGGCTGGCGCGGTGGGGCTGAACATCGAGGACTTCGTGCACTCGACGAAGGAACTCGTGCCTGTGAAGGCGCACGCAGCGAAGATATCAGCACTCAAGGAACTGGGAAGGTCGCTTGGCGTGCCTTTCGTCATAAACGGGCGCACAGACGCCCTCAGATACGCGAAGGGCGACGATGAAGCGAGGTTCCAGGAAGCCGTCAGGAGGGGGATCGCCTACAGGGATGCGGGAGCCGACTGCGTCTACCCGATGGGCTTGGTCGAGCCCGCGCGGATATCGGAATACGTCGAGGCCCTTGACTGCCCTGTCAACGTGATGGTGAGGAAGGGCCTGCCGCCGGTTCCCGAGCTTGCGAGGCTAGGCGTCGCGAGGGTGAGCTTCGGGCCGAGCGCCTCCTATGCGGCCATGGCCCTCCTGAAGAGGGCGTCGAAGGAGGTCATCAGAAAGGGGACATACGAGACGCTTACCGCGGACGCGATCAGCTTCGACGAGCTCAACAGCCTGGCCGTGCCGAAAGAACATGGAAAGCCTACACCTTGACTCCGAGGATCTGCTCTATTATGTCGGAGAGGGTGATCATCCCTACCATCTCGGGGCCGTCGAAGACGAAGGCCGCGGTGGACCCCGCCTCCTGCATCCTTTCCATCACAGAGGCGACCCCCTCGTCCTTGGCGACGCGAGCCGGCTGCACCATGTAGTCGACTGCCGGCGCGGAGAGCTCGTCCCTCCCGACGGCCCGCGTCAGCGTGCGGAAGGTCACTATGCCGAGGTAGGCGCCCTTGGCTTGATCGTAGACAGGCATCCGAGGATGGTTGGCCCGCCCCATCACCTTCAGGGAGTCCAAGACGGACGAGTCGCTCCCTACATGCACTATCTCGGAAACTGGTGTCAATATGTCCTGCGCGCTGCTCTTGGAAGACGCCAAAGCGGTCCTGATGAGCCTGCCGGCGTCAGGTTCGATGCTGCCCGCCTTCTCGAGCATGGCGACGACGTCCTCGAACTCGTCCACCAGGTCCACCTTCTCGTAGCCCGACTTGCCCATGATCCGCTCTGACAGCGACCTCGCCAGTGAAGTCATAGGCAAGGCGACGGGGGCGAGGAGTCTCAGCATCATCGCCGAGCTCGGCGCCAGAAAGATCGACATGCGAAGCGCGTTCTCTATCCCTATCGCCTTCGGAAGAAGATAGAGCAAGACCATGATCACGAGAGAACCTCCGACCGCGCTGTACACCCATCCTAACGCCCCGAAGTAGCCGGACAGGATGAGGCCAATCGAGGTCGCCAAGACGACGTTTGATATCGTGTCTATGAACGTGGTCACGCTCACCAGCTTCGTCTTCTCGTGGACTATCTCCAGCGCCTTCGCGGCGCTGGCTGACCCTGAGCTGACCTCAGAGCTAAGGGAGAGAGGACGCAGCGTCAGGTAAGTCGCTTCCACCAGGGACGCCCAGAACGACATGCACGTCGCGGCTGCGAGCGCCGCGAAGACAAGTAGAGATGTCAAGAAGCGGCAGCCCCCGGCGCCGACCTGCCTACGTGACCAGGGTCCCTACTTTCTCGCCGCGCACGGCCTTGGCGACGCCTCGGGGTTCTGCCCCGTTCAGGACCACGAGCCTGATTCTCAACTCGAAGAGATGGTCCACGGCGACGGGGTCCACGATGCTGTGGATGCCCGGTTTGTGCACGCCTCCGAGTATCTGTTTCATCTTCTCGTATGTGACGCGGTCCAGCTTCTTGGCCTTCTTGTCGAGCCGCGGGTCGGAAGTGTAGATCCCGTCCCTGTCCGAGGCCTTCACTAGGATGTCAGCCCTCCACCTTTGGGCGACCAGGGCAGCCACCGTGTCAGTCGTGATGCCCGGCTTGAGGCCCCCCATTATGGCGACCCGGTTCCTGGACAGGCGCTGGAGCATCCCGTCGATTGAAGTGGGGACGGAGCTGACGCCCCCCAGCTTCATCGCAACCAGGCGCGCGTTGAGCCTGGAGACGTGGATCGCTATGGTGTCCTGCTGGTATGGAGAGAGGCCCATCTGGTCTGCCGCTTTGATGTAGTCTCTCGACACGCCCCCTCCGCCTACCACGACGCCGACCGAGTGGCCCTCGTTGTTCAGGGTCGAGACGACGTCAGCGTACGCGTCCACGACCTTCGCTATGGGTGGCGAGCCTAGCACCGAACCGCCGATCCTCAGAACTGCCTTCAAGCGCACGACCTCAATCTGTCCTTCTAGACGCGGCAGGTTTTATAAATGGGTAAGGGCCCGTTCTCCCGTTCCTCCCCGATGAGGCCTTCCTCGGTCCCTGAATCGCACGCGTCAACGGCATAGCTTAGGCGGTCTCATTGTCGACCAAACCCGACTCTGTGAGTCTATACAAGGTGCGCAAGCTGATCTCTGAGCTTGCGAGCAAGGAGGGAAGAGGCACAGAGCTTGTCACGCTCTACATACCGCCGAAGAAGCCGGTCCACGAGGTGATAGCCAATCTCAGGGAAGAATGGGGGACGGCTGGGAACATAAAGTCAGACACCACCCGTAACCACGTCCAGGACGCGCTGACGCGGGCCATGCAGAGGCTCAAACTGTACAGGACCCCCCCTGAGAACGGACTGGTCATCTTCTGCGGCGCCCTTCCGACGAACGGGCCTGGGAGCGAGGTGATCAACCTGTACGAGATCTCGCCGCCGAAGCCTGTGACAGCCTACCTATACCAGTGCGACGACCACTTCCACCTTGAATGGCTTCGCGACATGCTGCGCGAAGAGAAGGTCTTCGGCATTATCTCGATAGACGCCAGCGAGGCCGGCCTAGGGATACTGAGCGGCGACCGGCTCGAGATACCTGACCTGATGACTTCGGGAGTCTCTGGTAAGACCAGGAAAGGAGGCCAGTCTGCGAGAAGGTATGAGAGGGGGAGGGAGATGGAGCTGACCTACTACTACCACAGGGTAGGGGAGCATGCCACGCGCGTCTTCATGGAAGGCGCCAAGGTCACGGGGATGATCGTCGGAGGTCCGGGGCCCACCAAGGAGGACTTCCTCAAGGGTGACTATCTTCACTACGAACTCAGGAAGAAGGTGCTTGTGGTCCTAGACACATCGTACTCCGGCAGGGAGGGTGTCAGGGAGCTCGTTGAGAAGGCCGCCGACACGCTCTCCGACGTCAGGCTCGTGGAGGAGAAGAAGCTGGTCCAGCGGTTCCTAGCCGAGGTCAACAGGCCTGGTGGCTTGGCTGTGTATGGGCTGCCTCGGATAATGGAGGCGCTGCAGAAAGCGAACGTGGAGGTGGTCCTCGTCAGCGACGATCTCGACACGGTCAGACTGGAAGCCAAATGCAAGAAGTGCGGGACGGTCAAGTCGGAGGTGGCACAGTCGTCGACGAAGGTCCAAAGGAAGCAGGATCTGATATCGGTGCCGTGCACGAAATGCGGGGCGACAGACTACGAAACAGACGAGAAGGACATAGTAGACATCCTTGAGGAGCTTGCCTTCCAGATTGGCTCGAAGGTCGAGGTCATATCCTCGGGAACGGAGGAAGGCAGCATGCTGAAGACGTTCGGGGGCATCGCCGCCATCCTCAGATATCGGCCGAACTGAGGAGCCTGCCCAAGAGTGGCCGTCTGTGCGGTCTCTTCTGGTCTCAGCGGAACCAAACCTTAAGGCGAGCCCGGTGCAATCGGGGCCCCGTTGAGCGGTGCGGCGGGAACATCTCCCGAGAAACGCACTCAGGGCATGGTAGAAGCCGAACTCAAGGGCAACACGCTCAGAGTCTATGTGTACGCCCTGAAGAAGAAGAAAGTGGGCGTCAGGGAGGTCCAGCGTGCTCTCCTGATGTCGAACCCTTCCCTGGCCCAGTACCACCTGAACAAGCTCAAGGACCTCGGCCTCGTCTTGGAGGACAACGGAGAGTATCAGGTGGCTGACGAGGTGAAGGTAGACGTGATGAAGGGCTTCCTGAGGATGGGCACTCTTATACTCCCTAGGCTGGTCTTCTATG
>JASHVX010000049.1 GCA_030044375.1 Nitrososphaerales archaeon
ATGTCGGCCACGCTGCACTTCCAGGTCATCCATGCGGCCAGGGCCTTGACCTCGTCGAGGCTCACGTTGGGGTGGTACCTGATGCCGCCCTTGCACGGGCCCCTCACGTCGCTGTACTGTACCCGGTACCCGGTGAACACGTGCGTGTCCCCGTTGTCCATTACCGTAGGGAGTGAGACTGTCACTTCGCGCTTCGGATGAGCGAGGATCTCGTGGATTCCGTCTTCGAGCTTCAGATACCCGGCAGCTATCCTCAGCTGCTCGAGCGCGTTCTCAAAAGCGTTCGGCTTCTGGTCCTGTTGCGACATCGACACCGTCTTACTCATAAAAATCCCGCCTCCAAGATTGTATTTAGGTCTAGCGGGCTTTCTCACGCGAGAGAACCGGCGAGCTCAGAGATCTTTGAGGCCCAGTCGCCTGCCTTGACGACGCTGCTCGAGACCAGCACCCCGTCCGCCCCCAGCTCCATCGCCCTGCGGACGTCCTCCCCGGTTACGATGCCGGCTCCGCAGAGGATCTTACCCCTGAACCCCGAGCCCCTCAGTTTCGAGACCGAGTCAGACACAAGCTCGGGCCTCGCCTTGGACACGGCGACTCCGCTGCCTATCAGGGCAGGGGGCTCGATGGCCACATGGTCTGGCCCGAGCGCGGCGAGCGACACCGCTCTGGCTGCGGTCGCTCCGCAGAGGCAGACCGAAAGCGGCAGTCTCTTCGCCCGTGGGACGAGCCTTCTCAGCTCCCTCAGCGTCTTGGGGGACTCGCTGTGGTTAAGCAGGGTCCCGCTGGCTCCCGCTCCCTTCACCGCTTCGGGGACGAAGCCGCCAGTGCTCTTAGGGCCCTGCTCGCTCCCGACCGTCTGGCTGAAGACAGGGATGCTCACGCTCGCCGCCACCAGGGCGACCATAGCGCCGGGAGGGGCCACTATGATTGTCGCGCCTGTCTGCCGTGCCACTCTTTCGGCAGCCTTGGCGAGCTCCACGGAGCCAGGCCCCAGTATCTCTGGGTAGTTCTTCATGTTGATGATTATGGTCACATCTCACGCCGTCCGCACGGGGCGCTCACTCTATCGCGGGAAGGCCCAACTTGATGGCAGGAGGGCTTGGTCTCAGAACCCGTCCTCGTCCGAGTCCTCTTCCCAGCCGTCTTCGTCAAGGTCTTCGTCGAAGTCCTCATCCAGTTCTTGGTCTTCTTCCGACATTGACGGCCCCGCGATTCCGGTCAGTCTATTAAAGCCTCTCGCTGGGACAGCATGGATTGCGGGATCCTCGAAGGAAGGCCGCAGAGATTGCCCCGTTCTCTCCCCCCGCGGTGTCGCGCGCAGCGTCCCTCGTCAGGACGGGCGGCCTCATCGTCTATCCTACCGACACCGTGTACGGACTGGGCTGTGACCCCTTCGACGAGGCCGCGGTCGCGCGGCTGACCGCAGTAAAGCGGAGGCCTGACAAGCCCATTCCGATCCTGTGCGCCTCGGCGCGCGCCGCCGCAGAGCTGGTGGTGCTCGCTCCCACGGCCGAGAGGCTGGCCGCGAAGCACTGGCCCGGTGCGCTCACGATAGTCTGCGCCATGAGGAGGCCGCTCCCCTACGAGGTCCACCAAGGGACTGGGACCGTCGGAGTGCGCGTCCCTGCGCTGCCGCTATGCATCTCGCTTCTCGAGGAATGCGGCGGATGGCTCACGGGCACGAGCGCGAACTTGTCCGGGCTCCCGTCGGCAAGGAGCGCGGATGAGGCAGCCTCGCAACTGGGCGACGGGCCCGACCTCATCCTCGACGGGGGCAGGCTCGCGGGCGGCGAGTCCACCGTGGTAAGGGCCACGGGGCGCGATGTCCAAGTTTTAAGGGCGGGCCCGGTCAGGGTGGAGGAAGCGGCGGGAGAGACATGAACCTCGTAGTGACCTCTGCGAAGGGGCTCGAAGCCCGGGCGTCGGCCGAGTTCAAGGAGGTCGCCCTCCTGTCCGGCATCAGGAAGGTAAGCATCGAGAGGTCTGCGTACGACGGGGTGCTCGAGGTCGAGGTCGAGAACCCGAAGGCCTTGCTGTCGTTCTTCAGCGAGTTCGTCCGGTCCGAGCCCTTCAAGGTGCGGTTCGTGATGCGCGTCATCCCGGTCAACAGGGTGGTCGACACGAAGATGGAGGAGATCACTGGCGCGGTGTCCGAGCTGGCCGCCGGCATCGGGCCCGGAGAGACCTTCAGGATAACGATAGAGGCCAGGGACTCGCCCTACACCGACAGGCAGCTCATCGACGCGATAGCTGACGCGGTAGACCGCAAGGTGAGCCTCGACCTGCCGAACAAGATAGTGTTCATCCAGATCTTCGGGGAGTACACGGGGGTCTCGGTCGTCAGCCCAGACGAGATCCTCAGCATAACCAAGCTGAAGCGCGCGAACTAGCCCCTGGCCGCGTTGAGCAGAGCCGCGCGCTCTACGCCGTCCAGCTCCTCCTCCGTCAGCCGCCTTCTTCCCAGAGTCCGTCCCAGCAGGGGCCCAGGTCCAGCCCTTTTGGTGCGGTGCCCGGCCACGACTATCAGGAGGAACTCCTCTCCGGGCTTCGCCCCGACCTGTGCTATCGCCTGCGATATCTGGGTGGTCCCTGCGAGGCGCAGCAGGAGGTCTATCTCGGGCTTCTTGGCAAGCATGTTGGCCGTGCCGTTCGCGGCGACCGTCTGCGCGGCTATCATCTCGACGTAGCGGGCGTTCGCCGCGGCGCGCGCGCTGACGGCCTGGACGATCGCCCCCGGGAACCTGATCCGGGCCGCCTCCTTGGCGGCGCCGGGGTCGAGGCCCTTCACTAGGACGCAGATCGCGTTCCGCAACTCAGCCACCGTGGGAGAACGGTATCAGGACCACCTTCTGGCCCGCCACCACGGTCCTTCCCTGCGAGGCAGGTACGAAGGCGTCTCCGTCGTCGACCATGACGAGGGTGTTGTACTTCGTGAAGCCCGGGTCACCATTGCATCGAGCCCTGAGCACGTCCAGGAGCTCCCCCGCCTCGATCGCCTCGTAGGGGAGTTCGAGCTCGCTGGCCCCCACGCTCGTCCCTATGTGCCCTACGCACTTCACCCTGATCACTCTGGGTTCACCACGAGGAGTCTTTCCTTATACCTTCTGCCATGGTACAGGCTCCCTTCAGGGAGCACGCGGGCGGAGGCGCTTCGCTCAACGCGGAGCCTCAGCTCCCTGCCTGTGAGCGACGCGAGCTCCTCGATGCGGACGTTCACGGCGACCGGCCTCGGGTCGATGACGTGCATGGAGGTCTTGCACGGAAAGAGCTCCGACCTCCGCGCCGCGTCGACCACGTCGCCCTTGGTCAGCCTCTGGACCAGGAGCACGGCCTTCGCGCTGTCTTGTATGGCGGAGTCGACCTCGTCCTCGGAGACGAACTCCCTCTTCCAGCCCATGCCCGCGGCCGCCGAGTCGGCGGCGCGCATCACTGCGAAGGCCTCCTTTAGTCCCTGGCGGCCCGCAAGGCGGTATCCCTTCTCACGGTAGAACAGAGCCAGACATGAGCTGCGATCCTCGAGACCGCCGAACGCCTCGGCGAAGGTGCAGGGCTCCGACAGGCCTGCCGCGCTCAGTGTCCTCCCGATGTCGGCTCCTCCTGTGCGGGAGTAGGTGCGCGCCCATCTCCGAAGCTCCACCCTGCGCGAGCTGTAGTCGACGGGGCTGCACACCGCGTTCTCGACGCCCAGTTTGGAGAAGGCGGCCAGCCTGTGCATCCCGTCCAGGACGGCGCCGCTCTCGGAGTCGACTATGATGGGGTCTCTCTGGATGCCGTCGCGGCGTATCTCTTCGGCCAGGCTAGCGACGTGGGCGGGCATCGTCTCTTCGTGGGGGAGCATGGAGGCGACTGGACGGACATCTATTCTGACCCCAGACTGCTCCAGGGTCGACCCCTAGCCCTCCTTCGTCTCGCTGGGTTCCGGGGCCTCTGGCTCGGAGTCTTCCTTGAGCGACTTCGCGATGTACCCGGCTATGTGGTTCCTCAGTTGCTTCGAGGGGACCAGGGCCAGCTCGTTCAGGGCGGCTTTGTTCTTCTCGTAGTCGGAGCTGAAAGCCTCCGGATGTCGCTCTAGAATCATCTCGGAGAGCCTTCTGGTCCTGTCCAAACGCATCCCCCTCCGATTTCGCGGGCGGTTAAGTCTTCCCGCGGGTCCCCAGGAATTCCTGCGAGTTTAGGGCGACCTGAGCGGCCGAGTCCTGGAAGGGCCGCCCCCAGATCTGGGCCAGCTTGAAGACCACGGTGGGCATGAGGGACGGTCCGCTCCTCCCCCCGAGCGACGAGAAGGCCACAGGGCCGTCGGACTCCGTGAGCACCCGTCCCGGCGGGACCCTCGCCGCCATCTGCTGCAGCCTCTTGGAGGTCAGCAAGGCGGGCCCGTAGGAGACGAAGTACCCTCTGTCTATCACTTCGGCGAGCTCCTCCTCACCTTGGAACCAGTGCATGAGGACGGGGCCCAGGTCGTGGCTCCCGAGGACGTCGAGGCACTGCCTCTCAGCCCCGCGGGAGTGGACCTGCACCGGCTTCCCCCACCTCTCGGAGACCTCCAACTGCCTTACGAAGCACTCCATCTGCCGGCTGCCCGCGCCGCACTGAGAGTACTTGGGGTCGAGGCCGACCTCTCCCACCCCCGAGGCCGCCTCGACGGCCTTGCCGAGCCAACCGAGGTCGGCGTCGTCCTTTTCGGCCTCCGACGGGTGAAGGCCCACGAAGGCCCTGACGAGCACGGGTTCCTCCGAGGCGTAGCCCAGTGTGCTGAGGGAGGTCTCCATGTCCACCCCGCATGAAAGGAGGCAGAGCCGCGAGCGGCGTGCGAGCCTCAGGATCGCTTCAGGGCTGGCGCAGGCGGAGAGATGGACGTGCGAGTCGATGAAACTCACGCCTCTGCCTTCCTTACGTGGTATTTCAGACCACTCCTAGCGCTCCCGACGCAAACTTCGGCCCAGCGGTCTGCGCACGCCCCATCCTACCCTTGATTACCTAGAAACGCCGGAATACATGTCTGACGGCCCAAAGGTTCTTAAACACCCGGTATTCAGTTGCGTCCATGTCAAATTCGGAGTTCGGCCTCGCGGCTGTGTACAGGGTGATAAAGAAGGCGGGCGCCGAGAGGGTCGGAGACGACGCAGCGATAGAGCTCAGGTCCGAGCTCGAAGCCGTAGGCCTGCAGATATCGAAGGCCGCGGTCGAGCTTGCCGCCCACGCCGGGAGGAAGACGGTAAAGCCTTCCGACATCAAGCTCGCGGCGAAGTCGGTCCTCAAGCAGACGAGCTGAGGAGCACTCGGCTCTCTAGCGCCTAGGCTCGTCCGACTACGCGGATATCTGCTCGAGGCGCCTCTTCGTGGCCGAGGGCCCCGCCATGGCGATGAGCCCGGCCGCAAGGCCTGTGACGCCTATCACTGTGAAGCCGGAGCCGAAGCCGAACGCGGTTACCAGCGCGGGGAGGAGGAGCGCGCCGACCGCACCTCCGATGTGACCGAGCCCGTCGCTCAGGGCGAACCCGGATGTCCTGGCCCTAGTGGGGTAGCTCTCGGCGGTGAACGTGTACGCCACTTGGAGATACATCCCCAGCGCCAGTGAGGCCATGAACGACCCAGCCGTGATGACCACTTCGCCGTCGAGTGAGGCGAAGGCGAGCATTCCTGCGAGCCAGACGACCGTAGCGAGCAGCAAGAGCCTCTTCCTCTCCACCTTGTCAGCGACAAGCAGCATGAGCACCGCACCGGCGGGGTACCCGAGGGCGCCTATCGCCAGATATTGGATCGAGCTGGCCACGGTGATGCTCTGGGACGACAGGAGCGTGGCCGCGTCGCCGAGGAATCCGTAGTTGCCTATGTACCAGAGGAACCACATCGACGCCAGCAGGACAAGCCTGGAGGAGTACGGCCTGTGGAAGAGGTACGAGGTAGGGAACCTCCCCGTCTCCTGACTGACGGCTCCAGACTCCGCCTCTGGGAGGGCGGCCCCCTTGGCCTGAGCGAAGGCCTCCATCTC
>JASHVX010000050.1 GCA_030044375.1 Nitrososphaerales archaeon
ACCGGGGCCTAAGGGCCGGCAAGTAGAACCCTCAGAACTTCAGAGGGGATTTAGTGGGCCGGAAGGAACCCATTCCAATCAGATGTCAAAAAGCCGAGCTGCGACCTTGTCCTCTTTCATACGAACCTTTTACGCCCCTGCCATCTAGGAATAGCATGAAATCTCGCGAGGGCGTATATCCCACTTTGGAGAGCTAAAGTGGAATGAGGAGGGTGGCTCTGAGGGTGGACGAGAAGGGCAGAATACAGACTCCCAAGGAGATACGGGAGGAGCTCGGAATAAGAACGGAGGCGAACGTCACAATCGACGCTGGGAGAGCAACAATCGAGCCGGTCGAACGAATCTATGACAGGCTGGCGACTGAGGTAAGATTCAACTTTGAGGGCGTCATCCGCGACCTCCCTAACCTGAGAAGGTCTGCCGAGAAGGAATTGTTGAAGCAAGTCCCGTGAAGCGATGGTCTTTGTTCATTGAGACCGACGTCCTTCTAGCTGCCCTAAACCCAATCGACTCGGCCAACTCGGCGGCGCAGAAGGTCCTTGAACAAGGGTCCCTGTCGCTCTCGCCATTTTCTCTGCTCGAAGTGAACCTTCTGTCAAGAGCTGGTGAATTGGAGATTCCGGACTATGGTAGTTTCGCGAGGGATTTGAGCACTTTATTGGACGCGAGTTCAATTCGGACGCTCAGTGACAAGCCCGAGTACCATTCGGAGGCCCGTAGACTCGAACACAGGTTCAAGCTGACATTCTTTGACAGTCTGCATGCTGCCGTCTCTAAGGTCCAGAACGAAATCATAGCGAGCTTCGACAGAGCCTACGACAAGCTCAGCAAGGGAGTCCGGAGGGTCGATCCCTCGAACCTGCGTGGAAGTGAAGTGGCAAGCAAGCAATAGTGGGCCGGAAGGATTCGAACTCTGCCAGGGTTCGAACCCTATCAAGTGTTCCTGTCAGTCATAGGCTTTGGCCCTGTGTCTAATCCTGAGAACCACTACATCATCACCAGATACGGTGTAGACCACTCTGTATTCCCCTATCCTCAACTTGAAGAGCCCCTTGAACTCCCCCTGCAATGGCTCTCCGCTTCTAGGACCCTGGCCCAGTTCATCTCGGATCTGGCGCAGAATCCGCGCTACGTCGTCATGGCTTACCTTTCGTAGGTCGCGCCCCACCGATGACTTGTAGAGTATCTTACCGGCCAGGCTTGACCAACTCTTTTTCGGAGACGAGTCTGTCGTCCTTGTCGTTCAGCCTGTGGAGGGCGATCAGATAGTCCTCGTACTCTTCCAGATACTCCCTTAGAGCCTTGGTCACGATGTAGGTCCTGGGACGGTCAAGAGAACGCGCGAGCTCGTCGAGACGCTTGGCTACGTCCTCAGGCAGCCTGACGGAAATCGCTTCGCTCATTACTTGTCATACAATGCACACTTGTATTTATCAGTTTCCGACCGGCTAGCTCCGACAGGCTAGCTCGCGCTCTTTTCAGGAGTCTGGGCCAGAAGGGATTCGAACTCTGCCAGGGTTCGGGCCACTGTGGGCGAGCATCTAGCCTGGACGATGGACGAGAAGCAGCGTCGGTTCGCTGACTGGGTCAGCACTCACGGGCACGGTACAACGCTCTAGTAGCGAGACTACGTAGGCAGTCTCAAGTTGACTGTTGTCTTCGCTGCCGCTTCTTTGCTGTCAAGTCAGTTGTCAGTAGGATGCCTTTTTTTTGGCGTCGTTGGTGGCAAGTGCAAAGCAGTCTGCCAGCGAGAGCCCGCTTCTCTTGGCCTTCCACGACGCCGCTTGCCGCATAATCGACTCGTCCGGCGCGACAACCCTAAGGCTGGACCTTGGAAGCTGAAGGTACCGTACCTCTGCTGTCTGCACTCCCTTCTTTCCTGCCGTCTTGTGGTAGAACTCCGCTAGGCTCACTTCAGAGACAAACCACGTGACTTCCCTGTGAAGACTCGGTCGAAGTAAGGCCTCGCTGAAGGAGCCCACTCTCCCGCGGGCTTGGACAGCCCACTCAAAAGTGGGTCCGACCTGGAAAGGAAGCGATTAAGCCCAATCGCATTACCGTACTCCGACACTCTCTGCATGAGGCAAGACGGCTATTCTTCCCAGATGGTGCGAGGTTACGGCTTGATAGGCATCGCCCAGCTGATCAAGCTTGAAAGTCATACCGAGGTGCACTTCGAAGGCGCCTGCTTCGACTAGCCCGTTTAGCTTTGATACCAACGGTCTGTCGATGTTCCCGTTATACCCGAGTAAGCGGACTGTCGTCGGCCCTTTTGGGGGTGGCCGCTGGTTTACCCAAGGGTAGGCGACCCGACCTCCCTCACGCATCGTCGTGAGCGCTCTTTCAGAGGCTTCACCGGCGACGGTGACCAAGGCCGCATCGAAACCGTATTGCGCGAACCGATGCGCAGAACCGAGGACGTCTCCAGCGCGTCCATCTACAGCCTCTTCGGCTCCCAGTCTCAGGGCGAGAGCCACACCATCCTCTCCGGAGGCTACGGCAAACACCCGGGCGCCGAGTCGCCTGCTTAGCTGAACGGCCAGATGCCCAAGTCCACCGCTAGCGCCAAAGACCATGAGCTTTTCATCCTGTTCCAGTTTGAGAGTGTCTACCAGTCCTCGCAGCGCGGTCGCTCCGTCAATAAGCAGGGCCCCAGCTTGCTCGGTAGTCACGTTCGACGGTTTCGGCCATGTGTGATTTGCGTCCACAGCAGCGTATTCGGCGTAGAACCCCGCTTTCGTCGTCGCGGTCGTTGACCAGATTGTACCGTAGACCACATCGCCGCTTCGAAGACCGCTGACTCGGTCACCGACGGCCGTAATCTCGCCCGCACCCTCTGAACCGAGTGTCCACGGGAACCTTGCCTGGATTCCGAACATTTTCGCTAGCCTTCCCTCGCGTTCGGCAATGTCCCATGTCCCCACTCCCGCGGAGTCGACCCGGACCACGACCTGGTCGGGAGCAGGTTCCGGCACGGGAATCCTTCTGAATGAAAGGACTTCGGGACCACCGAAGCGGTCGATTGCTGTGGCTCTCATCTGCTCGTTGACCTCGTTCATCGGTTTCATCGTACAATCTCTTAATATCCTGACTATTTAGGCCTTTACTATTAGTGACGGAACTGTGTATGGTTAAACCAGCGAGACATCAACTATTTAATGCATTAATCAACTCAGGGGTGCGACATCGCGATGGAGCGAGAATGACAGAGGCAGACCAGGAAGCCTACGGTGCTATACTGGCGACGGCCAAGGTCATTAGGCGCGCTGCTCTGAGAGTGTTCGCCGACGAGGGATTGACGGACCCGCAGTTCCAGGTTCTCATGCTTCTAGTGGAGAAAGGACCCGTTTTGATGAGGA
>JASHVX010000051.1 GCA_030044375.1 Nitrososphaerales archaeon
CCAAGACTCAAAGGCAATAGCTCCGTTTCCATAGTTGAGGGACCACGGCGGGGCGTTGCTCCAGTAGCTGCTGCTCAATCCAGATGAAGGAGAAAGACTCAACGAGATGTTGTTGTCTGCCGCGTACGTTTCGATGTAGAATGTCCCTCCCGCGGCACCGGTGGTAAACGTCTCCGTGTAGGTGTAATAGCCCGGAGGCGCATTGTTCGCGTCTCCGCCCTGAGGCGCTATCCAAGTGAACCTTCCTGCGTCCCCTATCGTTGCCGGGCTAATCCAAGGATAGGTGTTCCAAGGAGAGGTCGCTCCCACCACGTCGAGTGGCTTCAGACTGCTTAGGGTAGGAGGCGTGTTTGTGTCCCCGCTGTTTTGTTTGAAGTTCGTCAATGACCACGACCCTTCGTATGTTGCGCCCGATGGTATTGAGCCGGTTCCATTTGTCCCGGTGCTCAGATCAATTCCTGGGCCGCCACACTCATTAAGGTACGACTGCGCCTGAACGGTTGCGCCCGACGCGTGCTCTATGATACCGGACGTAACTGCGATGGCGAAGACGGAGGCGCAGAGAATGACTATCACGATTAGGCCCAGCGGGACTCTCCGGACCTGCCGCGAAGCAACTTCCATGCGATTCCCTTACAGGGCAATGTTTTCACCTTTTGTATATATTTACGCGGGCAATATTCGTGGAAATTTCATGTCAAAGTGCTAATCGGCACAGGTGCTCAGTTCGAGACGGTTAGGCCCGCGAGAGAAAACCCGGGTTGACTTCCGTACCCAGTCTAGACTTGCATGAAGATAGAACCGACGTTGTCTAGATGGTGAAGAGCATGCAGTTGACATCATGATCCAAAGTGCCGGTCACCTGCCCGCCTTCTGAAGGAACTCGATCCAAATCCCGTTGGGGTCTTCAACGAAGGCCTCGTTCCACCCTGCAATCTCGTATGGTCGGATGAGTATCTTCACCTTCTTCGCCTCGAGCTCCTTGAGCCAGGCCTCCAGGTTGTCGACCTCGAAGGCGAGGTGGTCGATTTCCGAGCCGTTCTCGTAGGAAGTGCCCCAAGTGCTCCCGTGGGAGTACCAGTTCAGCTCCAGCACCTGCGCCGACCCTGGGCTCTTCAGGGTGGCCCCTTCGCCATGGGTCTGGGGAGTCTGGTCTCGCTCCACGAGCACCATCCCGAGGACCTCGGTGTAGAACTTGATCGACTCGTCCATGTCCTTGACGCGGATCCCGGTGTAAATCATGGTAGGAGTCATGCCCGGCCCCGGTCATCCAGGGTCACTTAACGTCATTGTATGAGCGCCTCATGAAGAAGCTTCGTGATGTCGTAACCTGATCCTGTGACGCCAGATGCTAACCGAGTCCGAGTCTCTTAAGGAGGTCGAGGTACCTTAGGTCGGTTCGGATCCTGTCCAGCAAGGGGTCCGACCTAATCCACACGAGGGAGATCTCTCTTCCCGAGTATGCCCGTTCCAGCCAGAGGAACCCTTCGTCAAGATCGCCCAGGTAGAGGCGCATGCATGCGATTCCATACCTGCCCGAATGGAGCGTATACTCGGTGTCGGCTTCAAGTCCCGGCAGGAGCCTTCTGACCGCTTGCTCGTCTCCACGATATAGCGCGGCCTCCGCCGCGGACTGTCTGTCCTTGATAGACTGCTTCTCCGGGCTTGACTCGACGACTAGCGTGTGTTCGCGGGCCATGTCCTCGTACATTTTCAGCATGCCGTACGTACGCGCCAGCCTCCAGTGAGACGCGTTGAGATTGGGGTCGAGGGCTTCGCCCCTGAGGTATGACTCGAGGGCCCTTGGATAGTCTCTCTTGAAGTAGTGGTAGTCGCCATGATTCAGGTTGATGATGGGCGACAAGGGGTCGAGCTCCACTGCCTTTTCGATGTGTTGGAGCGCTTCGTCCCACCTTTGTTCGGAGTCGAGCACCCAAAGCGAGTACCACTGGTGGGCAGTGGCGTATCCAGGCTTGAGCTCGACCGCCTTCTTGAACTCCTCCTCCCCCTCCCTGAAGTTGAACTCCTGGCAAAGCAGGGACCCTTTTCCCGCATGCGCCTCAGCCAAGTCCTGGTCGAGTTCCAGCGCCTTGCCGACCATCTCCTTGGCCCTGGCAAGGTTGGCTCCGGGGTCGACCCCTTCGTTCACGCGGAGTATGGAATAGCAGTCCGCCAGGCCCGCGTAGCCGAGTGCGAGCTTCGGGTCCTCCGAAATCGCCTGTTCGAAGCACTCGGTGGCCCTCTTGACGTCCTCCAGGCCGCGCTTGTTCCACAGGCTCCTTCCCTTCAGATAGAAGGTGTAGGCGGCCTTGTTCTCCGTAGGCCTTCTCTCAATCCTCTCCTTCTCAGAAGACAGTATCCTGACCCTCAACGAGTCGGCCACCTGCTTCGCCACGTCGCTTTGGACCTCAAAGACATCCTCCAGGCTTCTATCATAGCTCTGTGACCAGATGTGACGGTCGCTGGCGACGTCGATGAGCTGCGTGGTGACCCGAATCCTGTTGCCTGCCTTCCTTATGCTGCCCTCAAGGATTGAGCCGACTTCAAGTTCTCTTCCAATCTCCTTGATCCTCTTGGTGGTGGCCTTGTAGCTCATCACCGAGGTCCTAGAAATGACACTGAGGCCGCTTATCCCCGACGTTGTGGAGATGATCTCCTCGGTTATCCCGTCGGCGAAGAACGCATCGCTGGGGTCGGGGCTCATGTTGCTGAACGGGAGGATGGCGATCCTGTCACGGGGAGGGTCAGTCCCCTTCCCCGGTTGGTGCTCCCACGGCATGACGACCTTGTACACCTCCATCGGTTCCGAGACGTTCTTCAGGGACCTTGTACCGATGGAAGACAGCTGCAAGTCCACTTTGGAGTGGACCAGGTCGTATACACGGTGGGTGACGCAGACGCCGCCGTCCTCGGCCAAAGGCTCGATCCTCGAAGCTACGTTGACGGCATCGCCGCTGATGTCACCCTGTGACTCGACCACTTCGCCGACGTGGACTCCCACGCGGAGGTGTATCCTCTTTTCAGGCTCAAGGGAGAAGTTGAACTCCCTGACGGCCCTCTGGATGTCATAACCGCATCTGACGGCGTCGACGGCGTTGAGAAACTCTACCAAGAACGCGTCCCCGACTGTCTTGACTTCTCTCCCGTTGTGCCTGGCGAGGATGGGCCGAACCAGCTTCCTCTGTTCGTCGAGGAGAGCCAAGGAGAGAGACTCGTCCCTTTGTCCCAAAGCGGTGTATCCGACCAGGTCGGTGAACATGATAGCTGCGAGTCTCCGTTCTCCTTGGGACAACCGGTCTGACGTCGGGTCAGGTTGGCGATAAATCCGTTTGGGAGGGTTCACAGGAAGGGCCCGTGAGGAGTGCGGCTGCTGGAGCTACGAACATCGACCCGGCGCACGTGAACCCTTAGAAAGCCGTCTCCCTTCCGGCGAATGGAGCCTGTCTTCGGCTGACCGGAGGCGGGCCTGGGGGCCTGACGCCAAGGTGCGCCTATGCGGCCTCGAGGGAGCCGCCAGGAACCTAACCGAGTCCGAGCCTCTTCACTAGGTCGAGGTACCGAGGGTCGCTTTGTATTCCGCGGAAGTGGCCCAAGATCTGGTCGCACTTTACCATTGGCAGGTCCGCCTCTCTGTTCGAGTAGGAGCGTTCCAGCCACTCGAACGCCTTGTCCCGCTCGCCGAGGTAGAACAGGTACCGACCGATGTAGTAGGCATTGAACCCCCTTTCCCCTTCGAAGGAGGCCTCGATTTGAGGGAGGAGCCGTCTGGCTGTTTCTTTGTTGTCAGTCAGATACGCCTCTTCGCTCTCGGCAAACACATGTGCTAGTGGAATCGAGCTCTTGCCTGCTTCGACGTAGGCCGCGTACTCACGCTTCATGTCGTCGAACCTCTTCATCAGCCCATACGTGAAACCGAGTTCGAAGTGCGCGATGGGAAATCCCAGCTCCACTGCTCTCATGAATGATGTGATCGCTTTGTCGTGGTCTCCTCTTAGCCGCCAGTAGGACCCATGGTCCCAGTGGATGACAGGCGCCATCGGGTCGAGCTCCAGTGCCTTCTCTATCTGCTCCTGAGCCTCGTCCAGTCTCACCTGGGTGACCAACAATAGGTGGTACCAAAGGTGGGCCATGGCGTAGCCCGGCTTCAGCTCGATCGCCCTCCTGAACTCCTCCTCCGCGGCACGCAGGTCGTACTCCTGTCGCAACAGCAGCCCCTTGCTCGCGTGCGCTTCGGCAAGGAGATGGTCGATCTCCAAGGCCTTCCCGACCATAGCCTTCGCCTCGGCGAGGTTCGCCTCGGGTTCGAAGCCCCAGTTGTTGCGGAGCACGGCGCAGCAGTCTGAAACGCCAACGTATCCAAGGGCGAAGCCTGGGTCCTCGTGGACGGCCAGCTCTAGGTACTCCTTGGCCTTCTTCAAGTCCTCGAGGCCCCTTGCGTTCCAGAGGCTTCTGCCCTTCAGGTAGAGTGTGTAGGCTGCCGTGCTCTCGGTGGGCTTGCTCTCTATCCGTTCCTTCTCAGGGGCGAGGATTCTGACCCGGAGCGCCTCGGCGACCTGCTTCGCCACGTCGCTCTGGACCTCGAACACGTCGTCGAGGTTCCTGTCGTAGTTCTGGGCCCACAGATGCTTGTCCTGCGCCACGTCGATGAGCTGGGTTGTGACACGTATCCTGTTCCCTGCCTTCTTGAACGTCCCCTCCAGAATCGAGCCGACTTCGAGCTCCCGGCCTATCTCCTTCACCTTCTTCGAGGTCCCCTTGTAGCCGATGACCGAAGTCCTTGAGATTACGCTGAGACCGCTGATTCCTGCCACCGCAGAGATGATCTCGTCCGTGACTCCGTCTGCGAAGAAGGCGTCATTGGGGTCTAGGCTGAAGCTTGTGAAGGGGAGAATTGCAATCCTGTTGGTCGCGAATGTGGGCGTCTCGGCGATCGCCGCCGACTGCTCCCAAGGCATCCTCACCTTGTAGACTGCGACGGGCGCGCTCACGTTCTTCAAAGACTTCTCTCCGAGAGGGACGAACGGAAGGTCAGACTTGTTCCTGACCTGCTTGTATACTTCGTCAGAGATGCAGACTCCTCCCGGCTCGGCGAGAGGCTCAATCCTTGAGGCTATGTTGACTGTGTCGCCCAGGATGTCATTGCCGCTCTCCACCACGTCTCCCACATGGATGCCGATCCGAAGAGAGATGGTGTCTCCGGTGGCGACCTTCCTGCCGTGCATCGTCTGTTGGACGGCGACCGCGCAGAGGACCGCGTCGAGGGCGCTCTGGAACTCGACGAGGAAGGCGTCGCCGATGGTCTTGATCTCTCGCCCTCCGTGGCTGGCGAAGTGTGGACGAAGCAGGCTGCGGTGCTTCTCAAGCGCCTGAAGGGTGTAGGACTCGTCCTTCTGGGTGAGAGAGGTATAGCCCACGATGTCCGTGTACATTATGGCCGCGAGTTTGCGCTCGCCCTGTGACAACTTGCCGGTGTCGGGCTGCGATGACGATAAATCCGTTGTGGGAAAGTCAGCCGCGGGCTGGGCTCTTACCGCGAGGCCGGGTACACGGGAGTTCGATAATGGTCAGACCCGTCCGCGTGCTCAATCCTCATAAGGTGGAGCCTGCCGGAACTTCTCATGGAGTACACCAGATTCGGTTCTACAGGCCTCAAGGTCTCCCGGATATGCCTGGGCTGCATGACGTTCGGTAACAGCGCTGACTGGATGGTCGACGGCGAGGACGCCAAGGCTGTCCTCAGGCGCGCGTGGGACCTCGGGATCAACTTCTACGACACGGCGAACGTGTACTCGAAGGGAAGGTCTGAGGAGCTCCTCGGAGAGTTCCTCAAGGGCTCGCGCGACGACGCGGTGATCGCGACGAAGGTGAGGGGAGAGATGGGTCCTGGCGTAAACCAGAAGGGACTCTCGCGGCCTCACATCATGTGGCAGGTCAGAGAGTCCCTCAGGAGGCTGCAGACCGACCGCATCGATCTGTATCAGATTCACAGGTGGGACTACGAAACGCCGATCGGCGAGACCCTGTCGGCGTTGACAAGCCTTGTGGGGAACGGCCAGGTGCGCTACATCGGAGCCTCCAGCATGTGGGCCTGGCAGTTCGCGAAGGCCCTCTACGAGAGCGACATGCATGGGTATGCGCGGTTCGTCAGCATGCAGAACCTGTACAACTTGCTCTACCGCGAAGAGGAGAGGGAGATGATCCCGCTCTGCAGGTCGGAGGGGATTGCGCTGATTCCGTGGAGTCCAACAGCCGGAGGATTCCTGTCCGGTAGGTACTTCGAGAACGGGAAGCTCGTCACGACTGAGAAAGACAAGGGCAGAGTGGCTCCGGGTACGGCGGGCCATGCGAGATACGTGGGCTCTCCGCAGGCCGACGAGATAGTGGGCAGGCTGATTCAGATGGCGAAGGACAAGGGAGTCACGCCGAGCCAGCTGGCCCTCGCCTGGCTGCTGCACAAGGGGGTGGCGGCTCCGATAATAGGGACGACAAGCCTACAGCATCTCGAGGAGATGGTGGGGTCGCTGAGCGTGAGGGTGTCTGATGCCGAGGCCGACCGGCTGCAGGAACCATATTCGCCCCGGGCTGTGAGCGGGCATTCGTAGGAAGTATGGCTCCCGGAGTGCGGGCAATAGGCCTCTATAGACGACATCCGTAAGCGTTATATCTGGGTGCCTCTGTCATAAGGACACCCAACAGTGGAGTAATCAGAAGAACTCGTCTCCGTGAAAGACGCGGAGGAGACCGCCGTAAAATCGGCGCGTTGGGCAATTTACGCTAATCAATCCTCCCAGAGGCGGGTTTGACTCCCCGATGACCAAGCCACCCTGTTTGCGCCTATGCTGCACACCAAGTCTGGTTGGGCGCTTATGAAGGGCCAAACGATTTAATTCTGCATCGCCTCGTCGCCCTAGGTCAAGCTTTGTCCAACCCGGAGCGCCGCCTTGCCGCCATCACATTCGTAGATCTTGTAGGTTACACCCTGCTCTCCCAGAGGGACGAGGAGCTGGCCCTCAGACTGTTGGAAGAGTATCGCGGTACCCTCAGGTCCATCATCGTCAGGCACGATGGGAAGGAGGTCAAGACCATGGGCGACGGGTCCCTCGTCGAGTTCGCGAGCGCCCTTGAGGCAGTAAGGTGCGCCTTCGACATCCAGCAGGCGCTGCATGACCAGAACTCATCCCGGGCACCGGAGAGGAGGCTCCTGGCGCGCATAGGCATCCATGTG
>JASHVX010000052.1 GCA_030044375.1 Nitrososphaerales archaeon
TCCTCTGTGCAAGACAGGGAAGCTTAGGGTCGTGAAGTCGCGAAGGACGAAGAAACGCTTCGTAGGCTGCTCGAACTATGAAGGTGGATGCAAGGCTTCTGGGCCTCTGCCACAGAGGGGGACCATCAAGGTCGCGGCAGAGCCATGCCCACTTTGCTCCTGGCCCGCCGTGACTCTCGCAGACGCCAGGGGGAAGCGGAACCTCTGCGTCAACGGCGCATGCCCCGAAAGCCGCCTGAGGCGCTCCCTATGAGGTGCGTTCTCTGTAACAGAGAGGCGGTGGGAAATCTTTGTCCCCGCCATCTCGGAGCCAAGGTGAAACTCGATGCGGGATACGCCAGGTGGGTGAGGGCCTATGGCCAGATGAAATGGGAAGACTATCTGGATAAGGTTAAACGCTGCCGCGAAACGGGCCGATGGGCAAAAGAGGTAGCCGAGATGTTGGAGGGGAACCGCCATGATTAGAGAGTTGATGAAGCTAGGTTATGACAAGACGGTGGGAACCTTGAAAGGGGTCTTTTGGGGGGTTGTCAACCCGATTCAGAAGCGAGGGAACCTCATCCCGATCCTCTATGTCCTTGTCATGGTCGCGCTCGCGGGCGGCTTCGTCGACGCCCTTGCGTACCCGGTCGCCGACCAGGGGGCTCTCGTCTATCCAGGCGCCGGGGCACAGACGATTGCAGAAGCCATCCTAGACTCGTTCGTCATACTGCTTGGAGGAGCCGGGATCTACCTGACCTATATGAGTGGGAGACAGACCACCAGAGCCAGAGCGGTGAACATGTACTTGGGGATAGCGCTCCTGCTGATCGCGGTTTCGACCCTTGCGGGAGTCCAACTACTCCTCATCAAGAGCAGCGGCTAAGACCAGCTTCCCATCAGGCCAAGCTTCTCCTCTTTCGCACCGCATGTGGAGTTCCGACTTGACGCCTGTGACAGACACTACCAAGTCCGCGAAGTCTGAAATCGAGCCTCCTCTTTCCGGTCCTATCGCCTTCTCACGGCGGTACGTGACGTAGAGCCCCGCAGCCCCGTTCGTCTTGGCCAGGAACGACAGGGCAGAAAGCACGAAAGAGAGCCTTCTGCTCCGCGAACCCGGGTTGGAGGGCATGAGGTGATGGAGGGTGTTAAGGGTCTCGACAACGAAGACAGACGGCCCTGTCCTGAAGAGGCTCATGAGCTCGTCCTCCACGCCGGCACCAGGCGCCGGGACTAGGGCGCGCACCATACCACTTGCCTTGGGGCCGAGACCTGACAAAACCTTTCCCGCGTGCGAGGAGCAGAGCGCGTCGAGGTCGAGGATTGTGCAGGCTCTTCCGCCGGCCAGGGCCATGGATACGGCGGCTTTGAGCAGAGACAGATTGGTTCGTCTGTCGTCGACAACGAAAGAGGTCGTCCTTCCTTCCAATGGGGCGAAGAACGAACGTGCGTCAGCCTCGCCAAGACTCATTAGTCGTATCAGCTTAGGAAGGGCAGAGTATTTCAAAGTGAACCGGATTTGCGTGGCAACGTCCAGCGCCAAGACCTACTACGTCGCGGTTTCCATGCTGAAGAGGTCAGGCCTTCCCTTCGTAAGCCTGACTGAAGACGATGAGTGCGAGACATGCGCCCTCGTCATCACGAGCGCAAGGGAGGCGCGAAGGTTCGGGGACAAGGCGTTGGTCCTCGAAGACCTCGACTCGACCCCTGGAATATTCAAGGGCCAGCTCCTCTCAAGGCTCCAAGCGGGAGGCGAGGTGATGCTCGCAGGCGTCGACCCCGGGAAACGCATCGGTCTTGCCGTGTTCTACGGGGAGACCAGCCTTGAGTACAGCACCTTCGTGTCGGTTGCTGGGCTGAGCGACAGGGTAGGCGCCTTTGGAAGGGCGGTACGCACGAAGAGGTTCGTGGTCAGGGTCGGCAATGGCAGCCCCGCGGTCTCCTCAAGGCTTGTGGAAATGCTGAAGCGAGAGGTCGACGGAGCGGTTATCGAAGTGGTCGATGAGGCCGGCACGTCGACCAAGCGGTCAGGAGCCAGAGACGTCCCTGGCGACCCGGGTTCGGCGGCGAGGATAGCCTTCCGCAAGGGAGAGAGCCTCACCTGACCTTCCAGAACTCGCGGGCCGCCTCCTCTAGGTCCTTGGCGCCGAATCTTCCGATGAGCAAGTCCTGTCTTAGCCAGGCGGGCATCAGTTCGACGACCTGCCGGGAGCCGAATCTGTCGTCCAGCAGGAACACGAGTCCTCTCTTTCCGGGCCTCCTTACGTGGCGGCCCGCCGCCTGGAAGGCCTTACGCAGGGCTGGAAGTCTTGAGAGCATCAGGAACGAGTCAGGGGTCCTCGCCCTCTTCAGGTATTCGTATTCTGCGTAGAGGACAGGAGTGGGAGGGGGAAGGGAGAAGCCCACCACAGCCACCGCCCCCATCAGTTCTTCGTTGAAGTCTTCGCCCTCAGAGAAGCGCCCACCCTGGACGGCGAAAAGCACGGAGTTCTCTCGCTTGAAGGAATCGAAGACGTCCGCGGCCTCTTGGCTGGACATGCCTCGTCTCTCGGAGACCGTGTTCCTGCCCACTATGACATTTGATACGATCTCGTGCAAGGCGTCGAGAACGGCATAGGAAGGCGCGAAGATGCCGACCCCTGTCGGAGTCGACCTCACTATGGCTGCGAGCCTGTCAGAGATTGCGCCGAACATCTGCGGACTCCTCAGCCTGTATCTAGTCGAAACACTTGTGTCGACGACCGTCCTCACGATGACGTTGTTTGCGGAGGCTTGTTCATAGGAGGGGGTCGAGTACGGGAGACCCAACGACGCCTTGAACACGTGGCAAGGGCTTATGGTGGCAGACAGGAGAATTGAACTCCTGAAACCGCGAAGGAAGGACTCGAAGCCTGAAACCGGATTTGGGCTGACGAGCCCGAGCACTCCATTCCATTGGACGAGCGTCGCACTGTCGTCAGCGGACAGCTTCTCCAGGAACTCGCCCACCCTCAGGACTAGAGATGGGAGGCGGCGCTCGTAGAACACCGAAGCGAGCGCCGGCCCAGAGCATGCTATCAGCTCGAACGCGAGGTTCTGGAGCCACACCGGGTTCTTCTTTCTGAAGTCCGCTAGAAGGCTGTCACGGTTCACAAGCCAGCCCGGAGACTCTTCCAGCGCCCTACCGACTGTTTCCCTGACCTCCAACAAAGCGATAGACGCGTCTTCCATCAGCATCGCATGTGCCTCCTCCGCGGCCCTTTCAATCTGGTCGAGCGAGACCGTCGAGGAGCGCCGTTCCCGGAGGAAGTCGCGGAGGTTGTGCGCTTCATCTACGACCAGGATTGTCTTACTCCTGTCGATGAGGTTCCTGTCGAAGAGCGTCGGCGAGGACTTTGGGTCGAACACATAGGAGTAAGGGACGATTACGACTTCGGCCTGGGCTATCGCGATTCTCGCGACCTCGTACGGACATACGTGGAGGGACTCTCCCTCTGCGATCAGCTGCTCTTGGGGGTGGAGGGCCGTCAGCAAGTTGTCAACGGCGGCATTGAATGCCCCAGCCACCAAGGGGACGTTCAGGAAGTAGGAACAGAGGTTGTTGCTTGTGTTGAACCAGCAGTACCATCCGAAGGAAGCCTGAGGGATGGTCACGCCCGCCCTTCGCCTGAGGAGGCAATAGTCGAACTTCGACAGCATCGAGGCCGCTGTGAAACGGTGTTTCGCCTGCAGTCTTGCGACTTCATCCACGACCCTGTTGATCTGCCGCTTGGTCCTGC
>JASHVX010000053.1 GCA_030044375.1 Nitrososphaerales archaeon
TCGACGAGAAGGGCGTCGACGACCCGGCCGAAGAGACATCAAGACGGAGATAGCCCCAAGTCTCTCGCGCCCCAAAGATTCGCGGGGCTGGTCAACGGCTTTATAGCCCAAAACAGGCGGCCCTCGGAGTCCCCGCTTGAAGCGATATCAGGCCCTCGCGCTGTCGGTTCTTGCCCTGCTCCTCTTCGCGGCGGTACCCTTGCAGGAATCGAGAGCTTCCACGCCGTACACGGAGAACCTCGACGTCTACATAGCGGGATCGAGCGCGTACTGGTACTTCACGTTCGGAGGAGTGAACGCCTCGGCCGGGCTCTCCCAGTTCGAGAGCTCTCCCGGCCTCACGTCCTACAACATAACCGCCATCGACACTTCTTCCTGGAAGTCTGACTTCCAGATCTTCGGGCCCAATGGGTACAACCTGCTCCCCGTCCCATTCGTGCCGCCCCAAGGGCTCTTCCTGACGCTGGGCGCCGCGTCATATCCCGACGCCCTCGCAGCCGCGGCGCAGCTAGACACTTACTTCAAGTCGACCTTCGCCTCGTTCTCGAACTCCTCGAGCTCCTACGTCTTCTACAGCCCCCTCAGCTTCGACGAGATCATCCCGTCGACCCTGCTCAAACTCGTCCCGACGTCTCTCGGGGGGTTCGCCTCGGCGATAAACTCGACCACCTTCGAAGACTCGCTCTCGCCGATAATCACGCTCTCCGGGACCAAGGGCCCGTCAGGGTTCTACCGCGAACTGGCCGTGGGCTCCATCTCGCAGCACGCCCTCAACTCGGAGGGCTCGCCTGCGCTGCTGACCTACTTCGGCGGGAACGTGACCTCGCTGACGCGGGCCAACGACAGTTCCTCGTCATCGGTGGAGGTCAACGTCCTCGACGGCGTACTGAAGTCGCCTGACAACGCGACTGTGAAAGACGACATGGCGCAGTTCGAAGGCTCGTATGCCATCAACGTCACCGGCTCCGAGAAGCTGAAGAGCATCAACGCGACCGTGCTGCAGCAGCCGCCTGCCCTACTCGCCGTAAGGAACATCGACACGGGCGTCCTTCAGACGGGGCAGAACATGACCGTGACCATCTCGCTCACAGACCTGTCGAACACGACCGCCCTCGACAACGTCACCTTCGACGACAACTGGTGGAGCCCTTCCATGTTCAAGCTCGTGCGGGGCAACGACACGTTCTCTGACCCTGTCCTCAACTCGACCGAACCCCAGACTCCCTCCTACACTCTCGAGTACATAGGCAACACGACCGGGCGCGTGAACATACCTGTCGCGCCCGTGGAGTACTCCTACATCGCAGGCAACTACTCCTTCCAGAGCCGGGCCATCCTCAACCCGATCAGCATCTCCCTAGGCTTGGACGACGCGGCCGTCTACGCCTACGTGACCCCTGTCGGCGGGGCCTCCAGGTCCGTGGGCACGGCGCAGACGCTGAACCTGACAGTGACGAACGTAGGGACGAGGACCGCGACCAAGGTGGTAGCCGACTCCCGCCAGATAGGCTCGCTCCTGGCCGACGGAGGGACCGAGACGATCTCAGTCTCCGAGAACTCGGTGGGCCTAGTCGGCACGAACGTCACCCGCGCCCTGCCGGTCTCGTACGTCGGGACGGAAGGAACGCAGTTCAACATAACCACGAACACCCTGTCCCTCGACTTCTCTCAGTCGAACATGACCGTAGGCTACGCGAGCATAACCGTCGAGGCGTCGATCAAGCCCATCAAGGCGGGGAGCACGGCCGAGAACCTCACGCTCAGCTACTACGTGGCGAACACAGGACTCGGCGACATCTCAAACCTCCGGGCCGAGACGACCCTGCCCTCCGGCCTGCCCTGCGGGCTGACCGACGGCACTGGCATCTCATGCTCGGCCGGCGTCATCTCGCTCAACTTCACATCCCTGACCCAGGGGACCACGGACTCCGAGACGATGAAGGTCAACGTCACCACGCCGACGAACTTCCTGCTCTCCCCAGTCATGTTCAACGGCACGACCTCCGTCATGAACTTCACAGGATACTCCAACGCGCTCGCCCTGCCTACCGGGTATGTCCTGACGAAGGAGTTTAGCCCGACCCTGCTCTTCCCCGGCGTCTCGTCCACTGTAACCCTCACTGCGCTCAACAACGGGCCCTACACGGTCTACGCCGCCAACGTCAGCTCCACGGCGGACCCCTTCGACTCGCTTTCGGCGAGCGCCGTGCCCAGCCTGCAGAACGCCTCCGTCTCGGCCCACGGCAACATAACGAAGACGTACACGGTGAACGCCTCCTCCGTCTACGGGAACCAGACCGCCTCCCCGGTCAGCTCTGAAATCTTCTTCGGCGCCACCAAGTTCAGCCTGGAGGGGCTCGGGACCTACGTGTCGGTCTACCAGCCGCTTTCGGCCACGATAACCGCTACGCCAGGGACTCCCACGGAGGGGAAGAGCTTCGACCTCAACGTCACAGTCAGCAACCCGACCGACCTCAACGTCACCGACGTCCTGTTCACGTTCCACCTACCTGGCGGCCTCACCCTGTCGAGCCTGAAGAACGCCTCAGTCTCTTCCGACGCGCTGACGATCAGCACGTCCTCGCTCCTCGCGCACGGCGACTACAGCGCGACCGCGGTGGCCGTCCAGTCGTCTGGGACCACAATAACCTTCGGCAAGGCGAAGCTCACCTTCGTCTACGAAGGCGTGTCTATCCACGGGTCCATCAAGACCAAGAACATAACTGTGAAGGAGAACGTGACGTCGAGGTACATCATCCCGATAGTCATAGCGCTCCTGGCCATGCTCGGAGTCGCAGTCTACGTCAGGCGGATGACGAACCCTACCGTTCCAGCTTCCCAGCCGTGAATGCCTCGAAGGAGGCCTTCGCCTCGGGATAGGGCATCTGGACAGGAGGGTGCTTGAAGCAGTAGGCGGAGAGACTGGTCAGCTGCCCGCCGACCCCCCTGTCCAGGGCCACCCTCGCCCCCCTTATCGCGTCGACCATCACGCCGGCGCTGTCGTAGGCGTCGACGACGTGGAGCTTCACGTCGATCTTCACAGGCGTCCCACCGAAGTACCTCCCCTTCAGCCAGATGTAGCAGACCTTGTCGTTGCCGAGGAAGGGCACGTAGTCGCTCGGGCCGATCCTGGTGGGAACGGAGTAGGGCGACATGGCCCTGACGGCGCTCGTCTTGCTCTCCCGCTTGTCCTTGAGCCGGCTCTCCTCGAGCATGTTAAGGAAGTCCGTGTCGCCCCCGATGTTGAGCTGGTAGGTCTCGTCGACCTTCACGCCCCTGTCGACCGCCATCTTGACGAGGGTCTTGTGGAGGACGGTGGCTCCCACCTGGCTCATCACGTCGTCCCCTGCGACAGGGATCCGCGCCTTCACGAACTTAGCGGCCCAGGCGGCGTCTGAAGCGATGAACACGGGTATCGCATTGACGAACGCGACGCCGGCCTTCAGCGCGGCCTCGGCGTACCTGTGCGAGGCGGCCGTGCTCCCGACCGGGAGGTAGTTCACGAGCACCTCGGCTCCGCTCCCTTCCAACTCGGCTTCGACGTCGGCCTCGGCACGGCCGTCGACCGGCACCACGTCCTTGAGGTACCTGCCGATCCCGTCGAGGACCGGTCCCTTCGAGACCTTGACGCCGAGCCTCGGGACGTCGCAGATCTTCACCGTGTTGTTCGGCTTCTGGAATATCGCCTCGGAGAGGTCCTTGCCCACCTTCTTGGCAGACACGTCGAAGGCGGCCACGAACTCTATGTCGGACGGCGTGTATCCTCCGACCTTCCAGTACGCCACCCCTTCGTCCGCCCCCGCCCTGGAGTAGCGCTGGACGCCCTGGACTATCGCGGAGGCGCAGTTGCCGACGCCCGCGACCGCGACCTTGATCCTCCCCAAGCCCGTTTCAGACCGGCTTGGGGAATCGTCTTAAGCGTTCGGGCGCGGGTCCCTAGGGCTCGTGCGCGAGCCTGCGAAACCCCGAGCGGAACGCTAATAATTCGTCGACTTCGAATGCGCGACATGGAGGAGAGGTCAGCGGGGGCGGTCGTATACAGGACCACCAAGCACGGCACGCGGATGTTCGTCCTCCTCAGGAACGCCGGTCGTTGGGACTTCCCGAAGGGCAACGTCGAGAAAGGGGAGACGGAGCTCCAGACGGTGATCCGGGAGGTCGGGGAAGAGACGGGCCTGAAGGACGTGGCGATAGTGCCGGGCTTCAGGAGAGTGATCGAGTACTTCTACAGGAGGGAGGGGGAGAACGTCCACAAGCAGGTCGTCTATCTGCTAGCCGAGTCGAACGACGACGAAGTGAAGATCTCGTTCGAGCATCAGGGGTTCGGCTGGTTCCCCTTCCCCGCGGCCGTGGGGAGGGCGACCTACGAGAACTCCAAGAGCCTGCTCAACGACGCCGAGCGCTTCCTATCCAAGAGGGATGGCGGGCTCAGAACTGGACAAGCGGATGCGGATGCGCCAGCTTCACCACCTTGATGTAGTGATAGCCTGGCTCGTCGATCCTCTTCACGAAGGCGGCCTCCGCGACCTTGTCGTATGAGTACCTCACGAATCCCGTCGGCGGGTCCTTGACCCTG
>JASHVX010000054.1 GCA_030044375.1 Nitrososphaerales archaeon
GTCGGGTCGACTCTGGAGGGGACCAGGATTGCGGTGACGTTGAAATACGGTCCATCGGTCGAGATATCCGTGCTCAGGTCAACAGAGCCGGAGCAGGAAGGGGGGTTGAATGTATATCCGCCTGCGGGAGGAGCGGAAGACCACGTCGCGCCACAGTAGTTGTTGACCGCGCCTTGGTTCTGGATGCCGAAGTCGCGACTCCCACCGTTACCAGTCATGTTCCCGTAGTTGTTGAGATCGTAGCCGCCGGAGTTGTAGATGCCGACGCTGTCGCTGCCGCTCCCGGTCCCGGTCATGGTCCCGTAGTTGTTCATGGTGGCTGTGTTGTCGATCCCGTGGAGGTCGTCGGTGGCGCCGCTCATGGTCCCACAGTTGTTTATGATCCCACCGAAGTTATCGATGCCGTACCCGTTGCCGCTGCTGGTGCCCGTCATATCCCCACAGCTATCTATGCTACCGGCGTTGTAGATGCCGTAGTACGTGCTGGTGCCTGTTACGGTCCCGTAGTTGGTGAGGTTGCCGCCGTTTTCAATGCCTGCACTGTTGTTGCCGCTCCCGGTGCCGACCAACTCCCCGAGGTTGAATATGGTGCCGAAGTTGTCGATGCCATCTGCGCCCGCGCTGGACGCGGTCGCGGAAAGAGTCACGTTGTAGCCTATGCCAAGGGTCGTTCCCGGAGGAATGAGCAACCTCCCCGCGATCGAGCAGGTGAAGTCGTCTTCGCTCCAAGTCCCGGAAAGAGGAGCCTCGGGACACACCGCCGCGCCGTTATCTCCATCCAACAAGACCTGGCTAGCGGCGCGCACAGGAGTTGCCACGAGAGGAAGGGCCACTGCCAAAGCCAGGAGGATGGCCATGATGAGGGCCATTCGGAAGGTTTGCCTCGACCGGCGCTCGAGGAACGCAGAGCACAAGAACGGCCGACTCGGACTGACTCTCCTATTTAATGACAGGAACGAGTCATTTCCACATAGCCTACCCAAAGATAGAGCCCAACTGGTTGTTCGAGTTGTAGGAGAACGTAACGGCCTGCCTGTGGCATCGGTGACCTGCGAGATGTAGCCGTGGGAGCCGTAGGAGAAACGGATTGTGTTGCTGCGGGCGTGGTCGGTGATTATTGTTAGCCGTTCTTTGGAGCTAGACTGATAGGTTGTGCCCTACGCGAACCCCTTCCCCAGCGGGTCCTGGAGAATGGGGCCGCATGCCGGTGGATGCGGGCCCGGCGGGATTTGAACCCACGACCCTCAGCTCTCCGCCTAGCTGGCCGCAGGCTTGCACCGAGGCGTTGATGCCCTGATCCGTACTAGGCTACGGGCCCGGCGCCCCTGATGAAGGACCGCATTAAATGCCCTCCCTGTGCGAAGCCACGCGCGGCGACGGAATGGTTTCCTCGTCTTCGTCCCCAACCATTAACTAACCCGCGAGGAACGGACCAAGCGACTGGATTTGAGGACCGAAGGCGCTGTGCTCTGCGGCGGCAGGGGCGAACGCCTGAAGCCTTTGACCGACTACTTCCAGAAGGTGATGATACCCATCGGCCCGAAGAAACTCCCCCTCCTGGCCTACGTCGTTGGCCTCCTCCAGCACCACGGGGTGGAGAAGATCGCCCTCCTCACAGGATATAGGTCAGAGGACGTGATCAAGTACTTCGGCGACGGGTCCTCACATGGCGTCGCGGTCACCTACTCGGAGGACGCCCCTGGGAGGACGGGGAGCCTCAACGCGGTCGCCAACGCCCTCGAGAATGGCGCCATATCGAAGTGTGACGAGCTGCTCGTTTACTATGGGGACGTCCTGGCCGACCTCGATGTTACTGCGCTGCTCGCGACCCACAGGCGGAAGGACGCCGACGCCACGCTCGTCCTGTCGAGAGGATACACCTTGCCGGTCGGCACGGCGAAGGTGTCGAAGGGAGGCCTCGTGGAATCAGTGAAGGAGAAGCCCATGCTCAGCCTCAACGTCACCACGGGGTGCATGGTCCTGGGCGGGAAGGCGATGGCCAAGGTCAGGAGGCTCGCGGGGGTCGAGAGGACCGACCTGATGACGCACCTTCTCCCCGCGCTCCTCGCGAGCAGGCTCAGGGTGGCCGCTTACTACACGGCCGAAGCGTGGTACGACGTCGGGACTGTCTCAAGCTTCCAGAAGCTGGACGTGGAGATAGAGAAACACCCTCTGAGCTTCATGGTCCAGCCGACCGAGGCGCCCAGGCCCAGCCCGGCGGCACGCGCCTAGACGCGCTATCCTTGCGCGACAGCACCGAGCAGCGCTTTGCTGACCGCTTCAGGCCCGGAGTCGATCACGTACGGCCCGAGCCTCGGCCCGCGGTCGGAACCCAACAGGACCTGGTAGATCGCCGGGAAGAAGTCGGCAGGCTTCAGGCCGTGCCTCTTGATGGCGTCGAACGCAGCGTTCTGCACCGCGACCGGGTCGGAGAGAGAAGCTATGCTGCGGGCGAACTCCCTGACCGCTGGCGCAGCCCTGAGGTCGACCTCGACAGCGGCAGGCCCCGCCGCGCCCTCCCTCCTCGCCCACTTCGCGGCCCAGGCTATCCTGACCTTAAGATCCTGGTCCGCCTCCTTCACCAGGCCGTACGCGACGAGCCTCTTCGCCACGTACTCCTCTTCCGTGCCCTTGGGGGCGACCGCGGCCAGCTGCGACAGCAGCCTGTAGGGCACGTGGGCCCTCTTCGAGATGGGGACGTTCAGGAACATCGTGTATTCGTAGAGGCCCCTCAGCCTCGCCTCCTTCATCGGATTGGGGTCCTTGTCCCTGGAGAAGTAGTGCTCCTCAAGGTCGTCGAAGTCCTCCATGTAGAACGGGATGTCGTCGAGCGACACGCTCCTCGCGCCCACTATCCTCTTGTACATCAGGAGCCTGAGACTCTCGGGAGAGGCGTACTCCATCCACTCGGAGGGGGTGACCAGGTTGCCCACCGACTTGGATATCTTCCGGCCTGACTTGTCCTGGAAGAGCTCGTACCTCGCATGGAACGGCGGAGGATATCCGAGGACCTCCTCGGCGACCCAGTCGTTTATCCGGACGGAGTCCGTCAGCTCCTTGCCGTACGCCTCGAACCTGATGTCGAACGCGGCCCACCTGGCCGCGAACTCGACCTTCCACATGAGCTTCCCCTTGCCCTCTGATATCTTCGACTCGCCCTCGTTCCCGCACCCCTCTAGGAACGCGTCGCCCAGCTCCGTCCCTGCGCACTTGTAGTGGACCGAGTCCGTCTCAGGGTCGAACGACGCGCTCTGAGTGGTGTATATTCGCCCGCACTGGTCGCAGACAGGGGTGTATGGGAGGCTCCGCTCGTACTTCGACTGCTTGACCATCTCGTTGATCGTCTTTCCTATCCTCTCGGAGTCCTGGAGTATCTTCCTGATCTGTGGCACCAGCCGGCCCGAGGCGTACGCGTCCGTCCCGCTCTGAAAAGTATACACTATCCCCAGCCTGTCCAGCGACTCGCGGAGGAGGAAACCCACGTGCGCGGCATAGGAGCCGTGGCAGTCGAACGGGTCAGGGATCCTTGAGACGGGGTGGGCGATGTAGTCCTTGAGCCAGGCCGGGAAGCCCGAAGGGACCTTCCGCAGGCCGTCGAAGTCGTCAGAGTAGGCGATCAGCTCCGAGGCGAAACCGGCGGTCTCCAGCGCCAGCTTGACGCCGTAGCTCCTGATCGCGTCGCCCACGCTGCCTATGTGGGGGAGCCCAGACGCCCCCAACCCACTCTCTACCCTCACGAGCCCCAGGCTGCGCCCAAGCCTCTTCTCCCTCTCGACCGTCTCGTTCGCGACCTTGTCGAGCCAGGTGCCCCTGCCTATGACCTCGAAGTCGCGCTGCATCTGTGGCCCGAGCCCACTCGCCGGTTGATAACGCTATGCCGAGATCCGTGACGGGAGAGCCGCTACCTGTAGTACGGGACGGGTACCTTCTCCATCGGCTTCCCCTCCCTCGAGGAGCGGACCTTCTTGATGGCGTCGCCGAAGGTCTCCATCCTGACTATCGCCTCGTCTACGTGCTTCCTCGCGTCCTCGGGCTTGGGGTACTTGGAGATGAACTCCTGCAGCACTATGGAGACGGCCGTGTTCGCCAGCTGCGCCATGTCGGCGCCGCTGAGGCCCTCCGTCAGATCGACTATCTTGTCGACGTCCACGTCCTTCCCTACGGGGATGCCCTTCAGGTGTATCTTCAGGACCTCCTTCCTGGCAGTCTTGTCCGGGAGCGGTATCTGGATGAGCTTGTCGAACCTGCCGGCCCTGAGCAGCGCCGGGTCCACTATGTCGAGCCTGTTTGTGGCAGCCAGCACGACGACCCCTTGGAGGCTCTGGACTCCGTCGAGCTCGGTGAGGAGCTGGCTGACGACCCTCTCCGTGACCATGCTGTCCCCTCCCATCCCCCTCGTGGGCGCCAGGGCGTCTATCTCGTCGAAGAATATGACGCAGGGCGACGCCTGCCTCGCCCGCCGGAAGACCTCCCTTATGCCCCTCTCGGACTCTCCCACCCACTTGCTCAGCAGCTCGGGGCCCCTGACGCTGATGAAGTTCGCCTCGCTCTCGGTCGCCACGGCCTTCGCGAGCAGCGTCTTGCCCGTGCCCGACGGGCCGTAGAGCATTATCCCCTTGGGCATGCTGTACCCTATCTTGTCGTAGAGGTCGCCATACTTCAGGGGCCACTCGACCGCCTCCTGCAGCTCCTTCTTCACGCCCTCTAGCCCTCCGATGTCAGTCCACTTCACGTCCGGCGTCTCGAGATAGACCTCCCTCATGGCCGAGGGCATCACGTCCCTCAGGGCGTCCTCGAAGTCCTGCATTGTGACGATGAGCTTGTCGAGCGTCTCGGGGCTGAGCCTGTCCTCCTCCAGCTTGATATCGGGCAGGTTCCTGCGCAGCGTCTTCATCGCGGCCTCCTTGCACAGGTACTCCAGGTCCGCGCCTACGAAGCCGTGCGTCACTGACGCGAGCTTCTCGAGGTCCACTATCTTGTCGGCCGCGTTCGGGTGCTTCTCCTCTCCCTGGGCGAGCGGCATGTGGCGGGTGTGTATCTGGAGTATCTCCAGCCTACCTCCCTTCGCGGGTACCTTGATCTCTATCTCTCTGTCGAACCTTCCAGGTCTCCTGAGCGCAGGGTCGATGGCATTAGGCCTGTTAGTCGCAGCTATGACTATGACTTTTCCACGGGCCTCCAGACCGTCCATGAGCGACAGCAGCTGGCTGACGACGCGCCTCTCCACCTCGCCGGTGACCTCCTCCCTCTTGGGGGCTATCGAGTCTATCTCGTCGATGAATATTATCGTCGGGGCCTTCTCCTTAGCCTCCTTGAATATTTCGCGGAGCCTGGCTTCCGACTCCCCATAGAACTTCGACATTATCTCCGGCCCGCTGATCGGTATGAAGTGCGCGTTGCTCTCTGTGGCCACGGCCTTCGCGAGCAGCGTCTTGCCCGTGCCGGGCGGGCCGTAGAGGAGTATGCCCTTCGGCGCCTCGACCCCCAGCTTCTCGAAGATCTCAGGATGGCGCAGTGGGAGCTCTATCATCTCCCTGACCTTCTGTATCTCGTCCTTCAGGCCGCCGATGTCCTCGTAAGTGACCTGGGGGACTCCCCTCAGCGCCTCGCCCTTCTCCGAGATGACGAAGACTGTCCTCTGCGTTATGAGGGCCGCGTCGGCCGCCGGGCTGACCCCGACGACCTGGAAGGTGAGCCTCCCTCCGAAGTAAGGTATCATGATGTTGTCGCCCTTCGTGACCGGGACGCTCTCCAGAGC
>JASHVX010000055.1 GCA_030044375.1 Nitrososphaerales archaeon
GAAGTCGTCGTAGGATAGGTCTCAGTGGAGGTCGTGGAAGTGGAAGTCGTCGTAGGATAGGTCTCAGTGGAGGTCGTGGAAGTGGAAGTCGTCGTAGGATAGGTCTCAGTGGAGGTCGTGGAAGTGGAAGTCGTCGTAGGATAGGTCTCAGTGGAAGTGGTCGAGGTCGAAGTCGTCGTAGGATAGGTCTCAGTGGAAGTGGTCGAGGTCGAAGTCGTCGTAGGATAGGTCTCAGTGGAGGTCGTGGAAGTGGAAGTCGTCGTAGGATAGGTCTCAGTGGAAGTGGTCGAGGTCGAGGTAGTGGTGTGACTGGTGGAAGTCGAGGTCGTGCCCGTAGTGGTAGTGGTGGGTGACGTGGAGGTGGAGGTCGTTGAGGTGGTGGTAGTGGTAGGCGAGGTCTCCGTCGACGTGGTGGACGTCGTTGTGTGACCCGTAGACGTCGAGGTGGTTGACGTCGAGGTCGAAGTGGTCGTAGACGTCGTGGAGGTCAGAGTCGAAGTAGTCGTTGTCGTAGTGTCGGTCGAGGTCGAGTGCACCGAGGTCGACACAGACGTGGTCGTCGTCGACGTCGGAGTCACCGAGGTGGTCGTCGATGTCGTATGGGTAGTGGTATCCGTAATACTCGTCGAGGTCTCCGTAGAGATGACGGTCGACGGGAACGTGGTGGTGGTCGTCGTTGTGGTCGTGGTGGTTGTCGAGGCCGACGTGCTCGTGCTGGTCGTCGGGCCCGCGAATTGCACGCCCAGGTCGACCCATGGGACGTCTGTTGCCGGCGTCCCGGTTATCGTCATGGCAAAACTGGTGCTGCCAGCGGAGGTAGGCAGGTCATACTCCATCAACTCCGGCGTGCCTGCAACTCCCGTGTGGCTCACCGTGAAGCCGCTCGTCCCTGTGCCCACATAGAGGGTGCTGTTGGCAATCTCGCCGACGGCCACCAGGAACGCGCCGCTTGACACCGACAGCGTCGTGGTCGACATCGCGGTCGAGGTGCTTCCTGAGGAGTCGCCTGACTCGTAGTTGACGGACGGGCTCGCACCGAGCCCGCTGATCTCGTAAGCGTACGCCGTCGCAGAGTTATCAGTCCCGGTCAAGGTTATCGTGATGGTGTCAGTCGCCGCGCTCGCGGTGAGTGTCTCGTAGTACACCGTGGCATAGGCGCAGTGATTCGTGTCCGAGCCGATTCCGGACAGTGTCGCCACTTGGGTGTAGGTCCCCTGACTGTCCGAGACAGTCGCAGTCTGGCAGGAAGAGCTTGTCTGAATCTGAGTGCCAATCACGACGATGATCGTGTCACCTTCTGTCACGGCGCCGAAACCGTACGTGTGAGCCCCTGCGGCCTCCGTCTCGCCGTTAAGAATCAGCGCGCCTTTTACGAAGGTGGCGTCGGCGTTGCTAACAGGGACAGGCGCCGCGAAGAGTACGATGGCAATCGGAGCCAGCACAAGCAAGATGATGGAAATCGCGACGAAGGGCTTCTTGCCCCTCCTCATACTAGCCATAATCAACTAAATTGTCTCCAAGTTACACTAGCTCGCAGTCAGTCTTTGCTTCGCCTTTTAAGTCACCCTATTAAGTGTGTATAACGACGGCCGTGAAAGCCGCGACCTGGTCTTGGTTCCACGAGACATGGAGCCTCGGTGCTTTGGATTGCATCCTGTCGTGAAGATATTGCAATGTTTCGCCGCACCGGACGCGGGGACCTCGGTCACGAGGCCTTGGCTATCTTGCCGAACACGTAAGGAAGGACGCCCCCGCTCTCGACGTACCTCATTTCCGTGGCATTGTCGATCCGACAAAGCACTCTGAACCTCTTCTCGCCTCCTTCCCCCCTCGCGACCACGTCCAGGGTCTGACGCGGCCCGTCCATCTGGGATACTCCCAGGATGTCGAAGCTCTCTGTTCCTATCAGCCCGAGCTTGGCCACGCTCTCTCCTTCGGTAAACTGGAGCGGGAGGACCCCCATCGCCACGAGGTTGCTCCTGTGGATCCTTTCGAAGTCTTCGGCTATCACAGCCCTGACACCCAGGAGTTTAGGAGCCTTGGCCGCCCAGTCCCTCGAACTCCCCATCCCGTACTGCTTCCCCGCAAGAACGATCAGTGGCGTCCCCTCCTTGACGTAGGCGACTGACGCGTCGTAGATTGACATCTCATTCCCCGAGGGTATGTGTAGTGTGAATCCGCCCTCCTTCTTGGCCAGAAGATTGTGGAGCCTTATGTTGCTGAAGCCTCCTCGGACCATTACCTCGTCGTTTCCACGTCTTGCTCCGAAGGAGCTGAACTGGAGCATCTGGACGCCGTGTTCGAGAAGATAGATACCGGCGGGGCCATCCACCGCTATTGTTCCCGCTGGGGATATGTGGTCAGTGGTGACCTTGTCCTCGAGGAGTGCGAGGGCGCGCGCTCCTAGGATGTCGGCCTTGGCGCTCGCCGACTGGTCGGCGTCGAACCACGGAGGGCGCCTGACATAGGTAGACTGGGCCTCCCAGTGGAACAGGGGGTCAGAGTAGGA
Source organism: Nitrososphaerales archaeon (assembly GCA_030044375.1). GTDB lineage: Archaea > Thermoproteota > Nitrososphaeria > Nitrososphaerales > Gagatemarchaeaceae > UBA183. The sequence continues at coordinate 2,510 of JASHVX010000055.1, forward strand.
GGCGAGAGACTCCCAGCGGGAGTCTCCCTTGGCGGCGCCGGCGTAGCGCGAGGCGTAGAGGTCAGGAGTGAGCGAGCTTTGCACCGACTCCTTGATCTCGTCCAGCTTGGGCCATACGTCCCTGAGAAACACCTGCCCGCCCCGCGGCGACTCGCCGAGCGGCGTGCGCTCGAAGTCAAAGTCGATGTTCCCCGCCAGGGCGTACGCGACCACCAGCATAGGGGACATCAGGAAGGAGCCCTTGACCAGCGGGTGTATCCTGCCGTCGAAGTTCCTGTTGCCGGAAAGCACGGCCACTGCGTAGGTGCCGTCCTTCTTGACCGTCGCCTCCACCTCCGGCGAAAGAGGACCACTGTTGCCAATGCAGTTGTGCACTGCCACCGTCCCGGCGACGAAGGCGTGGATGTCATCAACGGCCAGGTCGTAGACGTGTCTCCTCCCAGCATCCCTCCGGGCCACAACCTTCAGGCTGAAGGCCGGAAGAGACGTCGACTCCTCTTCGACGGCACATCGCCCTGACTCAGACGAGCCGCCCTCGCGTGGGGAAGAGAACCAGTCCAGCACCCCCATCTCACGGAAGAGCCTCGTAGGCGACGGAAAATCGCAACCGTCTCGGCGCATCGGCCTGAAGTGGCGGCCGGCTTCGTTCGGCAGGCGCGAGAACCTGTCATGTCCTTCGAGGAGGGCGTAGTGGGGCGACACGACCGCTGGCAGGGACGCCTCCTCCTCGTGACCCAGCAACGAGGCGACAACAGCCTGTCGAGCCTGAGGGAAGGTCATGCTGGGGAAGCTTGCCTTGGCCTCTCTGATCGCAGATCCCATCCACAGCCGTTGTTGGTCGACCCCCCTGACCAGGCGCCAGTAGACAGCCGCGGAAGACGCCCGCGCCATCTTGTCTACGCAGTATCGAAAGCCCACTCGCTCCACGAAAGAGAGACCATCGGGCAATTCCAACCTGACCTCGACCCTCGGGATGCCGTCCTGCGCTGGAGGATAGGTCGACTCGCCCCTCCTCGTAGGATAGTTGCGGACCTTGGCCCCATTGGTGGCCACCCCGCAGCGGTCGAGCAGGCGAACCAGCTCGCGCATAACGTCCTCTGCCGCCGGCAGGTCCTCTGGAACCGTGCTGAAGGAGAACGCCGGCGGCTCCAGACCAGCTTCGTGCTCCTCGCTGCCCCAGCGGTGCAAGGATGGGGAGTGCCCATCGGCGCCGAAAGCGCCTCCCAAGAACTCTCTGACCACGGCGACCGGGCAGGAGTCCTCCTTAACGAACAGAGGAATGGCCGGCGGCTGCAGCATGCGCCTGCCCACCTGCACCCCAGCGAGTGAGGCGATGGCTCTGGTGAGCGACACCGGGAGAACGATCGACCGTTTGCGTTCGTCGTACCGTTTGGCCGCAGGCCTGACTCCGGTCAGGAGCTCCAGGTCTGCCAGGACCATCTCGCGGTCCATCGCTTGGCCGACGTTCATCCTCCCCTGACCGTAGACGCTGATCGAACCGTCGTTCAGGAAATGCCCGACCAGGCGCGCGAAGGCGAGCATCCTGGCCCGCTGAGAAGGAGAGTCCATGCTGAATAAGGCCTCGCCTGCTCTGAGGACGTAGCCTTCCTCGTCCGCCCCGGGAGCGTTCCGCGGTCCCTCTATTCCTACGGTGACGCGGTCCTCTCCAGGAGTGAGCTCATCCGCCCTGGCCCACCTCCCGTCGGAGCGCAGTATCATGTGGTCGGGCGTGCAGACAAGGGAGCGACCATCCTCAAGCACCAACCTGACGCAGTCGCGAGCCCCCCTGTCCATGAGCTGCGACTGGACGGCGACTCGCAGGGCCGCACTGCCGACCGGGCCGAAGAGGCGGGCTCCCCCGCCCGACGGCAGGCTTTCGATGGGGCGGGACGTACCGTCAGCCAGGAGGACCGGCGTTCCAGCCGCGATGCATGTAGTGCACCCGTAGCCCACGAGGGAGAATCCGAGTTGGTCCAGATAGCGCGAAAGGCCTGCCTTCTGCAGATAGTCAGTGACCACGGTGGAGCCAGGAGCGAAGCTCGGCTTGACCCAGGGCTTCACCCTAAGGCCCATCTCTACGGCCTTCTTCGCCACGAGCGCTGCGCCCACCATGACCGTGGGGTTGGAGGTGTTGGTGCAGCTCGTTATCGCACTGATGACAACGGCCCCGTCTCTTAGTCGCCGGCCGTCAGACCCCGAGGACGTGCCCGCCAGCAGCTGCTGACCGCCGCCGGCAGTAACTCCCACAGCGTGAGGGGCCGCCCCCTTCTCTCCGAGCAGTTGCCTGGCGAAGGTCGGCATGGTCCGGAGAGGCCTGCGCTCTTCCGGGTTGCGAGGGCCTGCGACAGAAGGCTCGACGTCGTCGAGGTCGACCACGACGACCTCCGAGTACCTGGCCTCCTTCTCCGAGTCGGCGAAAATCCCGACGAGTTTGGCGTATCTTTTCACGAAGTCCACGTGCTCAAGCGGCCTGGCAGTGCCTACGAGGTAGTCTAACGTGGCTTGGTCGGGGGGGCAGAAACCCACTGTGGCCCCGTACTCCGGGGACATGTTCCCGAGGGTCGCCCTGTCCTGCGCCGTCAGCCTGCGGTATCCTTCGCCGAAGTACTCGACGAACGAGCCCACGACGTTCTTGCCTCTCAACTTCTCCGTCACAGTGAGCACCAGGTCCGTGGGCGTGACACCCTCCCTGAGGTCGCCTACCAGTTTGACGCCGAAGACCTTCGGTATCGGCATGTAGTACGGCTCCCCCAACATCACAGCTTCGGCTTCGATGCCCCCTACTCCCCAACCGAGGACGCCGATACCGTTCACCATTGTCGTGTGGGAGTCGGTGCCGATTAGAGTGTCCGGGAACGCGAGCAGCTCGCCCCCTTCCGACGACGTCGTGACTACCTTCGAGAGGTATTCGAGGTTGAACTGGTGGCAGATCCCCTTGCCCGGAGGGAACACTCTGAGCCCCTCAAAAGAGGACTGGGCCCACTTGAGCAGCGCGTATCTCTCAGAATTGCGCCCGTACTCCTTCTCGAGGTTGACGCCGAAAGCGAGCTCGTTCCCCCACGCATCGACCTGGATGGAATGGTCGATCACGAGGTCGATAGGGACCTTCGAGTTGACGCGGGAAGGGCTCAGTCCCGCCTTGCTGGCGGCGTCCCTCATCCCGGCCAGGTCGACTATCAGGGGGACGCCGGTATAGTCCTGGAGCAGGACCCGGTAAGGCATGAAAGGAGTCTCCGAGTCGACGGTCGCGGGCCACCGCGCCAACGCATGCGCAGCTTCCAGGGCGCCGTGCACCTTGCCTGCGTTCCTCGCGGCATTCTCCAGAAGAACAAGTATCGACGCGGGCATTCGCTCGACGTCATATCCAAGCTCCCTGAGCTTCATCACGTTGAACGCGGTCGCCTTCCCGGCCGGGGCCGCGATGGTCTCGCGGATCCTGTCGAAGCTCTCTAGGGCCAGCTCACTCCGCCGTGAGTTCGGCGCCTCTGCCTCTATTTGAGTTTGAGTCGGGCGACGGGCCGTCTACAGGGACCCTCCTCCCGCGGAGCACCGAGGGGATTATCGCGACCGTGTTCACGCAGGCCAAGACGATGTAGACGAAGTGCAGACCCCCCGCGAACGCTGTCCTGTCGGCCGAAGACAGCGACGACGGGTTGACAGACGAGATGACGGAGGTGATGAGCGAATAGGGGACGCGGAGCGTCATCAGCAGTATCACTGCGTTCACGCTTATCGTGTATCCCACGTTGAAGAATGTCGCGCGGAGAGCCGAGCCGACCGCCCTTTCCTTCGCAGGGACGGCACCCATCACCGAGCTGATGTTGGGCGAGGCGAAGAGGCCTGTGCCGACTCCGCCCAAGACCAGAAACAGCGCTATCAGGGCGTATGGCGCGTTGACCGCAGACTGCGAGAAGAGGAACAGCGAGACAGAGATCACGGCTATGCCGGTGGTGGTGAAGGGGATCACGCCGTACTTGTCCGAGAAGTGCCCGCTCAGGGGCCCTGCGACGAGGAACCCGGCGTCGAATGGCAGCAGTGCGATCCCGGCCTGGAGAGGCGACATGCCGTCCACGAGCTGGAGGTACAGGCTGATCACCAGGAGGAAGGCTCCCCAGGCGATCGAATTGATCATCTGCGCAAGGCAGCCTCCGGTGAACTCCCTGATCCTCAGGAGCTTCAGGTCGAGGAGAGGATACTTGTTCCTCCTCTCCTCCCTGACGAAGGCGAGCAGGGAGGCCGCGGAGAGCGCGGCGAGGGCGACCGCGAGGTAGTAGTCGACGAATCCGTAGGCCGCGAAGGTCAGAGCCAGGAGCAGAGAGGTGATGAACACTGTGAAGGTGGCGAGGCCGACCCAGTCCATGGGGTCGGGATGCTCCGGCTTCCCTATCTCCCGCAGGCGTCTGTACGCCCAGACAGTGCCGAAGATGCCGATGGGGACGTTGATGTAGAAGAGGTACCTCCAGTCGAGCACAGCCAGGATGAGGCCGCTCAGCGTGAGGCCGCCGACCGCCCCTGCCCTGAAGGCGATCTGGTTGATCCCCAGCGCCGTCCCGAGCTGACCGCTGGGGAAGGCGTCGGTGATGATCGCCGCGCTGTTGGCGAACAGGGCTGCCGACCCCAGGCCTTGGAAGATCCTCGCGGCTATGAAGGCGTCCGGGGTGCCGGTCGACGCCGTAAGGAAGGAGCCTACGGTGAAGATCGTGAACCCGGTCGCATAGACCTTGACCCGGCCGAACATGTCGCTGATCCGGCCGATGAACAGCAGGGCGATCGTGCTCCCTATTGTGTAGGCTTGGGTGAACCAAATCGCCTGCTCGGCGTCCGCGTGCAGGGCGGCCGCGACCGTGGGCAGACCCACTATGACGATCCTGCCGTCGATCCCGCTCATCAGGACGCCGACGGTGGTAACGGTCAGAACGGTCCACTTGTACTGCAAGATGTTGGCTTGCTTCCTTCCTATCCTTCAGTCCCTGCCGCTAGAAGGCGTGGTGTTAAGGATGCCGAAAAGGTTGAATCATCAGGAGGCCCAGGCGGGACCACTTGCCCCGAACCCCGAACGCGCTCATCAAAGAGAAGAGCCCCTATCTCCTCGAGCACGCCTACAATCCTGTGGACTGGAACTCGTGGAACGACGCGGCGCTCAGGAAGGCGAAGAACGATGGGAAGCCGGTCCTCCTTAGCATAGGGTACTCGAGCTGCCACTGGTGCCACCAGATGGCCAAGGAGTCCTTCGAGGACGAAGCCACGGCCGCCCTGATCAACAAGAGCTTCATCCCGATCAAGGTCGACAGGGAAGAGAGGCCCGAGGTCGACGCCTACTACATGAAGGCCGTGCAGGCCATGACCGGGTCCGGAGGGTGGCCGCTCACGGTCTTCCTGACGCCCGACCTGAAGCCATTCTATGGCGGGACCTACTTCCCGCCCGAGCCGAGGAACGGCATGCCCAGCTTCAGGCAGGTGTTGGAGTTCGTGGCGACCCTGTGGAAGGACAGGAGGGCCGAGGTCATGGGAGACTCGGGGCGCGTCGTCGCGGCGATACTGGAAGAGGGAAGGCAGGGCGCTGCGGGGCAGCTAGGTCCCGCCGTGCTAGACGACGGGTGCGCCTCCCTTCTGTCGTCGTTCGACCAGGCCCATGGGGGGTTCGGCGTGGCGCCCAAGTTCCCGTTGCCCCTGGCATCGAGCTATCTGTTGCGATACCACTACAGGACAGGCAAGGCTCTGGCGCTGTCAGGCGTAGTGAAGACCCTGGACGAGATCCAGGCAGGAGGGATCCGCGACCACCTGGGAGGCGGCTTCCACAGGTATTCGACCGACAGGGTGTGGCTCGTGCCTCACTTCGAGAAGATGCTCTATGACAACGCGCAGCTTGCCAGGCTGTATGCCGAGGCGTACCAGGTCACGGGCGACGCCGCGTACGCAGAGACGGCCAAGGAGACGTTCGCTTGGATGTTGCATGAGATGAGGGACGAGGGCGGAGCCTTCTACTCGTCACAGGACGCCGACACGGGTGAGGGCGAGGGAGCATACTACACCTGGACCCCAGCCGAGGTCAGAGAGGTGCTCGGGGAGGCAGACGCCTCGACCTTCTCCACGGAGTATGGGGTCACCACCAAGGGTAACTTCGAGGGCCGCTCGATCCTGCATAAGGCGGTCGCCCCCTCGTCCCCGGAACGGGCGACGATGAAGGAGCTGAAGGGTCGGCTGTACGCCCGTAGGCTGAGGAGGCCGAGGCCCGCGGTCGACACCAAGGTCCTGACCTCCTGGAACGGCCTCGCCATATCGGCCCTTGCCTTTGGAGGGGCGGCGCTCGGCGACGGGGGCCTGGTGGCTGCCGCGGAAAGCGCCGCCGGCTTCATCCTAGAGCACAGCGTCAAGGGAGGCCGGCTGCTCCGAAGGTACGCTGGAGGCGAGGCCGCCATCGACGGGACGCTCGAGGACTACTCATTCCTGGTCCAGGGCCTGGTAGACCTCTTCGAGGCGTCGGGGACGCCCGGCTTGCTCTCGGAGGCTCTCCGTCTCACCGAGACCATGCTGGGCGACTTCGAGGACAAAGAGAGGGGCGGCTTCTACCTCACCGCGGGCGACGTCCCGGCGAGGCTGAAGGAAGGATACGACG
>JASHVX010000056.1 GCA_030044375.1 Nitrososphaerales archaeon
AGCTTGTCTAGGGCGTCCGCCACCCTTGACTTCGCCTCTCTCCTTCCGAAGCCTCTGTACAGAAGGTAGGAGTAGATCGTCTGTTTAGGCGTAAGCCAAGGGACCAGCCTCGCCTCCTGAGGCATCACCGCTATCTGTTCCCTTATCCTTCCGGCGTCCTTCACGACGTCCATCCCATTGAGACTCGCCGACCCAGAGCTCGGGTTCAGTTCGGTAGCAAGTATGCGTATGAGCGTCGTCTTCCCAGCGCCGTTCCTGCCCAGCAAAGAGAAGATCCCCTTCGTCTCGATGGATAACGACACGTCGTCCAAGGCAGGCGGGGCGTGCCCGTAGCGCTTCGTCAGGTTGAAGCACTCCAGAAGGTCCGTCAAACGCCGCGGCGTGCTTGGGGTGGTCTTTAACGGATGCGAAAGACCATACCGAGGGAGAGGGTAACGCCGCCGAGACTATGTCTGATGATATTTGGGCGCCGGGGGTAGGATTCGAACCCACGAGACCCGAAGGTCACGGGCTTTCCTGTGGCATCTCAAGGCCCGCGCATTAACCACTCTGCCACCCCGGCGAGTCCTGCCTCTCGGTCAGCCCCCGACCCATTGATAAGCTGTGAAAGGCCCCTCAGAGGCGACAAGCGCTTTTTAGCGAACCTCGAGGACGAGGCGAGACGAATGGACGCCGTGGTGAGGCCCGCCAGACGAGAGGACAGGAAACCTCTGATGCGTTTCATCAGGCACGTCTGGGAGGGCCACGACTACATCCCTAGGGTCTGGGACAGGTGGCTCGAGTCGAAGGACGGACAGATGTTCGTGGTGGAGGTCGACGGTGCGCCTGTCGGCATGAACAGGGTCAGGTTCATGGAAGACGGCTCGGCGTGGTTCGAAGGGGTGAGGGTCCACCCCGACTTCCGCGGGGAGGGGCTGGCCTCCATGCTCGGGGAGAACTCCATGCGCGTCGCGAAGGAGCGCGGAGTCGGGGTGTTTCGTCTGACCAGCGGTTCGAGGAACAGGTCGGCGCACCGCCAGATAGCGAGGATGAACTTCAGGGAGGCGTCGAGGATAAGCGTCTACGCCCCGAGGCCGGGGGCGAGGTTCTCCCCTCAGAAGGAGGTCATGAGGGCGTCGGTACGGGAACTGCCTGAGGTCACGAGGCTGGTGCGAGGCTCCGACGAGTTCCGGCTCGGCTCCGGGGTCTACTGGAGCGCGTTCGCCGCAGAGGCGCTCACCCCGCGCGTGATCGAGAGGCTGGTCCGCGAGGCCCGCGTCTGGAAGGTAGGGAGCTCTGTGGCGATCGCCAAGGATGTCACGATGGGCAGCTTCTCGTGGAAGGAGGTCTGCTTCCTGGCGGGAAGGGGCGAAGAGCCCTTGAAGCTCGTCCGGCACGAGTTCGGGCTGAAGTCCGGAGTCAGGCCAAGGTGGCGCATAGTCTACCTCCCCCAAGGCTCGAATCTCATAGGGGCCCTCAGACGCGCGGGGTTCGTCAGAGACTCTTCCTTGGTCCTGTTTGAGCGCTCCGCCGCCAACGGTTAAAACGAGCCGGACGGGGAGAGGCCTCATGGGAAACAGCGTGAACAAGGTCGCGGTGCTCGGGGCGGGCCTGATGGGACATGGAATAGCCCAGGTCGCGTCTCAGGTGGGCGGCTACGACGTGGCGCTGCTCGACGTCAACAAGGAGCTCGTAGACAGAGGGATGAAGATGATCGACGGCAGCCTGGCGAAGTTCGTAGAGAAGGGGAAGCTCGCGAAGGACGAAGCTCAGGCTGCGGCCGCAAGGATCCATCCGACGACCGACCTGGGAGAGGCCTTGGAGGGGAGGGAGCTCGTCATAGAGGCGGCGACTGAGGACCCGGCGCTGAAGCTAGACCTCTACAGGCGCGTGTCCGGGCTGGTCGACGAAGGCGCGGTCGTCGCTTCGAACACCTCCTCGATCAGCATCACGCTGCTCGCCTCGGCCACCAGGCATCCCGAGAGGGTCTGCGGCATGCACTTCTTCAACCCCCCGCAGCTCATGCCGCTCGTCGAGATAGTCAAGGGAAAGAAGACGGACGATGAGACGCTCTCAACGGTCAAGGAGGCGTCAGCGAAGATGGGCAAGGAGACGGTGCTCTGCAAGAAGGACTCGCCCGGGTTCATAGTCAACAGGATACTGGTGCCCGCCCTCAACGAGGCCGTGTTCCTCGTGCAGGAAGGGGTCGCTGACCCGGAAGACGTGGACAAGGCCGTGAAGCTGGGGCTGAACTGGCCGATGGGGCCCCTTCAGCTGCTGGACTACGTGGGTCTCGACACCACGTTCAACATCACCCAGGTGTTCATGTCAGAGCTCCAGGACTCGAAGTACAGGCCCTCGCCCCTCCTCAGAGAGATGGTGCGCGCCGGCATGATGGGACGGAAGAGCGGGAAAGGGTTCTACGAGTGGGCCTCGGCCGGCTCGACTAAGACGAAGTGAGCTTCTCCTTCAGGTCCGGGGGGAACGGGAATGACCTGCCGTCCTCGCCTGTCAGGGCATGGACGGTGTGGCCCGTGGACAGCCTGACCTTCTCGGGGAGCCTGTACACCTCGTTCTCGAAGCGGATGCTGCTCCGGCCTACGGACGCCACCCTGGTCAGCACCAGGATCTCGTCGTCGAAGCGGGCCGACGCCTCGTAGTCCGAGTGCGCCTGCACGACCGGGATATGGATCCCCATCTTGCCCCAGCTCGACGGAGGTATCCCGATGTCACGGAGCAGGTTGACGCGCCCGACCTCGAACCAGACGAAGTACTTCGCGTAGTATACGACCCCCATGCTGTCGGTCTCTTCGAAGCGGACCCTGAGCCTCTGCTCGTGCCAGGAACCCATGAAGAGCTCTCCTGAGAGCCGTGCTTTATAGCTCGCTGCAACGGAAACCGTGCGCCTTGAAGCTGAGGGAGTTCT
>JASHVX010000057.1 GCA_030044375.1 Nitrososphaerales archaeon
CTGCCGCGGGCGTGTCTGTGAGGAGGGTCCAGGCGCTCTGGTCGTCGTACAGGAGGACTGGCGCCGTGCCCGAGCTGAAGAGGCCAGGGAGGAGGCGAGTCGGGCTGTCGGACAGGGAGAGGGAGCTGGTGCTGGAGGCGCACGCGAAGTACAGGAGGGGAGCCTTCGTCCTGGAGAGGGTGCTGGACGAGGCGTACGGAGCGCACATATCCCACAACCGCATCCACAGGGCGCTGAAGGAGATGGGGCTGGCCAGGGACGAGCCTAGGAAGCAGTTCAGGAGGAGGTGGGTCAGGTACGAGAGGAGGTACTCGAACTCGATGTGGCACGCCGACTGGACCATGATAGATGGGAAGGGGTGGATGATAGCGTACCTGGACGACGCGTCCAGGTTCGTGACGGGGTGGGGCGTCTTCCCTGAAGCGACGTCAGCACACTCTGTGGACGTGCTGAAGGAGGCGATCCGCGAGCACGGGAGGCCTGCCTCCGTGCTCACAGACAGGGGGATACAGTTCTACGCCAGCGAGGCAGAGGAGAGGGAGAAGGGGGCGACCGTATTCGAGAGGTACCTCATAGACAACGAGATACGGCAGGTGCTGTCCAGGGTGATGCACCCTCAGACGAACGGCAAGGTGGAGAGGTTCTTCAGGACGGTGAAGGAGAAGCTGGATGAGTTCGGGTCGATGGAGGAGCTGATGGAGTGGTACAACGAGGTGAGGCCGCACATGTCTCTGAACCTGGACGTCATAGAGACGCCCAGCCAGGCGTTCGTCAGGAAGATGCCTCAGGAGGGGACCGTCGTGGACGAGGAGTCAGGGGAGGTATACCATGCCAGCAAGGGCTAGGAAGGGGCGAACGGATTTCGGGATAATACAGATGCTGGCTATTGGGCGAAGACCTAAATCTAGGTACTGCCAACATTTTTCGTTATGGAAAGACCAAACTCAAGTCCCCTAGAAGATCGTTCTAGACTCTTCACCTCTCTCACGCTCCTAGTCCTGTTGGTTCTCTCCTCGCTATCATTCCTTGCTGCAACTCTGCCCGCAAACGCAAGCACTACTACTCCAGAGTCTGCGGGTGCGACTCCGTCCTATGTTACTCTGAATGCTACAGCTTACTCTTTCCTGCCGATGATTCAGCAGTATCCTGAATTCGCTCAACTATCGCATGGCCTGACCTTCCACCTGCAATACAACAGCATCGGCTATACGTCGAGCCCTGGAGGCGACTCGTTACGCGTGGTCTTGTTCTCCGCTAATGGCAGTGTGCAGATTGTCACCGATATCTTCACGTCGAACAATACAATTCAGGACATGTATGGTGGCAATGTTGGAGCCGGCATTTTTCTACCACCAGTGGTCACTGAAACATCCATAACTCCAAGTGGAGTCACTCCCTTGATCAACGGAAAGTTGACCGCCAACTACGGCGGGTACTACGTTCAATACTGTGATGAGAACATCCTTGGTCATTGCAGCTACGAAGGCATCGATCAAGTAAATGCGACAACAATTGGCCCCAACACCATCGAAGCACCACCAAGTGGACAAGAAGTCGGCGCCTGTTGTAAGATAGCAGAGTGGACAGGAGTGGCTAACGGCAGTGGAGGGACGACCTATCTCGTTCAAGGAGGACTCGCGTGGTGGGGGATCCACTTGAGCCCCCCGGAGGGATATAGTCCCGTGAACGGTTTCCTACTATTTACAGAGACTTTCCCCAATATGAGTTGTACCTCGTCAAAGTGCATCCCATCATATTACAGTCCTCCATCCTGGATGAACGGGATAGAGGGAACGACAATTCAGATGTCAACCGTGGTGAACGCCGATTGCGGCAGTGGCGGCGGGGGCGAATCTTGGGAGGAAGTTTGGAGCGTGGGTTCAACATTTACAGCAAACTACATAGCTTGCATGACGGCCAAATCCGAGACTTACGCGTGGTACACCATAGAGAGCCCGCTTGACTCGCAATGTACAGGTAGTAACGGTGGATACTACGCTGGTGGAGTCTACTTCTGCCAACTCCCACAATTCTATTCTGGCGGGGGTGCCCTCAGTTGGGCGGGGACCATCTGTAACATCAACCAGGGTTGTAGGAGGTTAGATAGTAACGACAATACTCTTCAAGCATACTACATAGAACACAACTCCGTAGATACAACTACGGGAACAATTGCTAACAACGGTAACTCTTGGACGGAAGCCTGGGACTCCAGCAATTAGTCATGACCAGTTCACTGTCCACTGTCGGAAACGAAGGTCCATTGAAGGTCAAGGGCTTGACGGGTTAAAATCTCGGTCTATCCTTGATGAACACGGTCTCGTTTGTGTACTCCGTAGGAGTCGTTGACTGGCGTCAGACTTCCTGGCTCGATCACAGAGAAGCAACCGGGCTAAGCCATTCCATTAATCACTCCCTGGCCTGACAACGCCGCCGACCCTCGGTGAAACTCGGCCGGCGTCACTTCACTGTCACTGACTTCGCCAGGTTGCGAGGATAGTCGGGGTCGCGCTTCTTGGCGACCGCGAAGTGGTACGCCAGAAGCTGCAAGGGTATCACCTCGACTATCGGCATGAACTTCGGCTGGACCCTGGGCACGCGGACGAAGTGCTTGTAGACCCTGTCCTCGACGTCGGATATGCCGATCAGGTCGGCGCCCCTCGCGCGCAGTTCCTCAGAGCTGGAGAGCGTGTCCGCATGGTTCTCTCCTGACGGGTTAATCACGACCACCGGCGTCCCCGTCTCGATCAGGGCGAGCGTCCCGTGCTTGAGCTCGCTCGCCGGCATCCCCTCGGCGTGGATGTAGGAGAGCTCCTTCAGCTTGAGGGCGCCTTCCAGCGCGACCGGGCTCTGGTACCCCCTCCCGACGAAGTAGAAGTCGGGCCTGTCCATGTACTTCTGGACTATCGCCTTGATCTGCCTCTCCGTCTTCAGCGCCTCCTCTACGGCCTTCGGAAGCTCTTCGACACCCTCAGAGCGCTTCCTGCCGAGGACGGCGTCGACGACCATGTTCACCACGACGGCCTGAGCGGTGAAGCTCTTCGTGGCCGCGACGCCCACCTCGGGGCCGCAGTTCAGCAGAAGTGTCTGGTCGCTCTCCCTCGACAGCGTCGAACCGGCGACATTGACTATGGAGAGCACCTTTGCGCCTCTCCCTTTCGCCTCCTTCACGGCCTCCAGGACGTCGGCTGTCTCCCCGCTCTGCGATAGGACGATCAGTACCGAGCCCTTCCCTAGGAATGCGGAGTGCTCCTTCAGCTCACCTGAGACTACGGTGTCGCACCTTATCCCTGCCTCATGGTTCAGCCTCGACTTCATCAGGAGGCCGGCGTGGTAGCTCGTCCCCGAGCCCGTGATGAATATCGTGCCGGCCTTCCTTATCGCGCCTGCAAAGGCCGCTAGCTTGGCGGGGTCCTGCACGGCAGCTGCGGCGACAGTCTGTCTCTGTTCATTGATCTCCTTCAATGTATGATGCGCGTACTTCGTCCTTGAGATGTTGGAGAGCTCCCACGCTACCTGGGTGGGCTCCCGGCTCAGCTCCCTCCCGTCTGCCCCCAATATCTTGAGGCTGTCCTTCGTTATCAATGCGGCCTCTTGGTTGTCGAGGAAGACTGTCTTGTCGGTGTGCTCGATGAATGCAAGGATGTCGCTGGCGATGAACATCTGGCCGTCGCCGATGCCCGCGATCAGCGGGGCGTCCTTCCTAGCCCCGACTATGACGTCCGGCCTGTCTCGGAAGAGTACGGCTATCGCGTACTGGCCCTCTAGCTTCCTGGTGGCCGCGATCGTCGCCCTGAGCGGGTCGCTCCGCTTCCCGTACTCCTCCTCTATGATGTGCGCGATGACCTCTGTGTCGGTCTCGCTCTTGAAGACGTGCCCCTTGGACTGGAGCCGCGTCTTCAGTGGGATGTAGTTCTCGATTATCCCGTTGTGGATGACGGCGAGGGTGTCACCGCACGAGGTGTGAGGGTGGGCGTTGCGGTCCGTCACTCCCCCGTGAGTGGCCCAGCGGGTATGAGCTATCCCCACGTTGCCGCCGAGGGCTGAGAGGTGCTTGCGCCGTTCGATGTCAGTGATTCTACCCGCGCCCTTTCTCACGCTGAGTTTCCCGTCATTGACGGTCGCCATGCCCGCGGAGTCGTAGCCCCGGTACTCCACGCGCTTGAGCCCGTCGAGCAGGATCCCGGAGACAGGCCCTTCTGACACGCAACCGATTATCCCGCACACGGGTTCACTGCGCCCTCCAGGGATAATAAATTCCGCCAACTACTTTCCTGTACCATGCAAGGCCAGTGATGCATGCTTAGCGCTGCGTGCCGCCGGTGCTGACGCCTACCATGCAAAACTGTTTTCTAGTGGTCGCCCGTCTGGCGTAACGTGCGGGAAGAGCTCCTCTTTGACCCAAAGTCGGAGAAGCGGGTGGCGAAGAGGGTGCTCGTCTCCGAGCGCCCTGACGTCTTCAGAGCCGCCTCGGGGAGGGTGGGCAAGCGGATACTCGACCTGCTCGCGGAGAAGCCGATGTACCCGGCGCAGATAGCGAGGTCGCTGAAGGCGCACCACCAGACTGTCTACTACCACATCGCCAGACTGGAGAGGGCCGGCCTCATCAGCAGGACGGGCAAGGAGTCGGTGAGGGGCGGCGAGGCGACCCTGTTCGCGCTCTCGTCTGACGGATACGCCGTCGAGTTCAACGTCGAAGGCGAGCCCCTGCCGAACCTCCAAGCCCCCGCCAGGCTGGAGTCTTTCGGCGCGTTCTTCAAGGAATACTTCGACCGCGGGGAACTGGAAGGCTGGATAGTGGTCGGCTCCCCTCTCCCTCATGGGGCCACCGGGACGCAGGCCAGGGACGCGCACTACGCTGTGCACCTCGGCCTAGCCCTGGGCCAGTTCGTCGCCCTGCCGGCCAGGTTCCCTGTCAAACTGGACGTCGACGTCAAGGCCGAAGGGCTGCGGGGCTCGAACCTGATAGTGGTCGGCGGCCCCAGGACGAACGTGATCGCCGAGGGCCTCAATCCCTATCTCCCCATGCGGTTCAAGCAGGGTGGCTTCTGGAGCTCCATCGTGGACGACAGAGGCCAGTCCTTCAGCTCCGACCTCGACTCGATAGTTGCCAAGGTCGAGAACCCTTGGGCCCCGGGAAAGACCTGCGTCGTGATGGCGGGACTGACGGGGGCGGCGACCAAGGCCGCGATCATAGGCGCGTGCAACTTCGCCGACACGCTGTTCCACAAGTACAGGTCGGGGAACTACGCGTGCCTCCTGCGCGGCACCGACAGGGACGGCGACGGAAAAGTGGACTCCGTGGAACTGCTGCGCAGGATCTGAGAGGCTACGCCCTTCTGCCCCTGCGGCCGCCCTTCTTCCGGGTCGTGTCGTGAGGTATCGGCGTCACGTCCTCGATCCTCCCTATCCTGAATCCGGCCCTCGCGATCGCCCTTATGGCAGCCTGAGCCCCCGGTCCGGGCGTCCTCGGCCCAGTCCCGCCCACGGCCCGCACCTTGATGTGCACGGCGTTGATGCCCTTGCCCTTCGCCACGTCGGACGCGGCTGAAGCGCTTCTCATGGCGGCATAAGGTGACGACTCGAACCTGTCTGCCTTGACATGCCTGCCTCCCGACGAGAACGCTATTGTCTCCGCGCCGGTCAGGTCAGTGATGTGGACTATCGTGTTGTTGTAGCTCGAGTAGATGTGGACAACGCCCCATCTGTCCTTCTCTATCTCCTCTTCGGTCGCCATAAGTCACTCACTCCTGCCCCGCCGTAGGCGCCTGCGCCTCGGTGCCTCCTTCAGGTGCCACCGCAGCGGCCACTTCTGACGCGGGTCCCTGGCCTTGAGCAGGTGCCGCCTTCTCCACTCCCCTCAGCTCGATCGCCTCCTCCTCCGAGTGGCCCACCGCGTATCCCGGTATCGTTATGATCCTCTCGCCGATCGCGACATGGCCGTGGACGATGAGCTGCCTCGCGTGGAGGGGCGACACCGCCATCCCTTTCTTGAACACCATGCTCTGCAGCCTCCTCGCGAGGACGTCCTCGACGGTCAGGCTGAGGATGTCGTCGAGCGTCGCCGCCTCGGCCACGAGCCCGTTCCTGCGGAGGCTGTCGAGAAGCTTCCTTTCCTCTCGGAGTCTCACGACTTCCGTCGCGGCCAGCAGGGTCCTCGCCTGCTTCCTGATGGAGCTCAGCTGGGTCTGCGACTTCCAGAGCTCCCTCTTGTTCCTCAAGCCGAAGGTGCCGAGCAGATAGAGCTCCTGCGCGAGCTGTTCCTCCCTCCAAGGGCTTCGCGGGCGGCTGTACTGTTTCCTGGCCTTCCTCGGATCTCCCATTCCGCTACTTCTCTTCCTTCTTCTCTCCGGACTCTTTCGCCGCGGCGATGAGCGCCGCTTTCCTCACGCCCACGGTCCGTCCCTTCCTCCCCGTCGTCCGGGTCCGCTGCCCTCTCACCTTCAAGCCCAGGCTGTGCCTCACGCCCTTCCAGCTCTGGATGTTCTTCTCGTCGTCGATGTCTCCCTTTATCACGAAGTCCAGGTCGGAGCCTAGCAGCTGCTTCGTCTCGCCTGTGTCTGGGTCGGCCCTCCTGTTGTAGTACCAGCCGGGAAGCGAGGACTTGGCGGCGTTTTGAATCGCCTTCTCGACCTCCCTCACCTGCTCCTCGTTCAATGTGCCGAGCCTGACGCGCGGGTCGAGGCCCAGCCTCGACGTCACCACGCTCGCGAAGTTGTATCCGACGCCCCTCAGGTCTGAAATCGCCACTATGAGCTTCTTGCTACCATCCAGGTCGCGGCCTGCGATCCTGACTAGGTGGCGAAACTCCTGCGCGGACGACATGTTTCTTTTTTTTGCCCGCCTCTCTATGGTTATAAGTCTTGAAGCAGTCAACCGTGAGAGTGACGACCCCGGGCCTTGAGGGCGGCGACTCACCTCGTCCGGCCGTCAGGTCCGCATGCGCAGGGAGTCATCGTCCTGGCCCTGAGGCGGAGCGCTTCAGCACGTAGATTGCCACGACGGCGAGACCGAGTCCCATCACGGCGCCAAGGAGCGGGTACGGGCTGGGCGACGCCGACGTCCTCGACGCCGTCGACTCCGACGCGGTTCCACTCGCTGATTGGCCCACAGGCAGAGTGTCGGTCATGCTTGCGCAGTTGCCAGAGGGAGGCGCGCCCGCGAAGCAGGTCACCGTGGTCGTGAGGGCAGGTCCCTCCCGTTGCCCATAGGCCACGACGTACCCGGCGGACCCGGTCGCGATGACGGCCACAATGATGACTGGGGCGAGCACGCGTCTGAGGTCGGCCTGCCTCGTGTACCACATGCTCGTCCGTGCGGGAAGGTTCCCTAAAAGTCTCCGCGGGACCCACTTCGGGCTCCACCTTCAGTGGGTACCAGCCAGAGGATGTCGTGGTTCCAAAACTTTTTAACCATAACGGGTTCGCTGGCCCCGAAAGACGACGTCTCATGAGAGAGCATCGCAACCCAGTGGGTGTGGTCGCTGATTAAGGTCAAGGTCATAGCGGAGACTCCGAACTCCATCTCCATCCAGCTGGAGGGCGTCGACAGGTCCTATGCAAACGCGGTAAGGCGGTTCTGCATCGCCGAGGTCCCGGCCATGGCGATAGACGACGTCGTGATCCTCGAGAACTCCTCCGTGCTCTACGACGAGATACTCGCCCACAGGCTGGGCATGATACCGATCAAGACAGACCTCGGCAGGTACAACCTCCCTGAGGACTGTGACTGCGGCAACCCGCTCGGCTGCCACAAGTGCAGGGTCCTCTTCGTCTTGGACGCGAAAGGGAAGGAGAAGGTGACAACCATATTCTCAGGAGACTTGGTCTCCGAAGACAGGGAAGTCAGGCCAGTGAGCGAGACCATACCGCTGATCAAGCTGGCGCAGGGACAGACGGTCAAGCTGGAGGCTTATGCGAGGCTCGGCAAGGGCAAGGAGCACGCCAAGTGGCAGCCTTGCACGGTCGCGACTCTCGTTGAAGGCAGGAACGAAGGAGTCTACAATCTCACCGTGGAGTCCACGGGCGCGCTCCCAGCGCGGCAGGTGGTGACGAAGGCGATAGAGCTGCTCGAGAAGAAGCTGAAGGAGATAGAGGTCTCTGTCGGAGGAGCCTCGGCATGACATCGTCGAACCCGCTCCACAGGCAGGCGGCCGTGATGCTTGAGAGAGCCGGCAGGGAGAACAAGGCGCCGATATGGACCGCGGCCGCGAGGCTGCTCTCTAGGCCTACCACGACGAAGGTTGAGGTCAACCTCGGGCGCGTCTCAAGGATCGCTGAGGAAGGCCAGTCCCTCTTCGTGCCAGGCAAGGTGCTAGGATCAGGGACGATCGACAAGAAGCTGGTTGTGGGCGCCTTCTCTTTCTCCCAGAGCGCGAGGACGAAGCTGGAGGCGGCGGGAGGCTCGGCGCTGACGATCGAGGAGTTCGTAAGCAAGTACCCGGACGGGAGCGGCGTGAAGCTTGTCCAGTGAGGGCACAGTCTACGTCGACGCCACGAACCAGATAGCCGGGAGGCTGTCCTCGAAGGTGGCGAAGCTGCTGCTGTCAGGGCGGAAGGTAGTGGTGGTCAACGCAGAGAAGTCTCTGATCTCCGGCTCGCGGACCTCGGTGATAAGGCAGTGGCAGGAGCGGCTCGAGCTGTCCAGCCACGTCAACCCGATCTACGGCCCGATCCATCCGCGGCGGCCCGACAACATCCTGAAGCGCATGGTCAGGGGCATGGTGCCGAGGAAGAAGACGAAGGGCGACCTGGCGATGAAACGCCTGCGGGTCTACATCGGCGTCCCCCACGAAGTCGACGGCAAGAAGCTGACGCAGTTCGAGGACGCGGCGGCCCCACGGCCGATCCCTGTCTACGTGACGATGAGCGAACTCTCGAAGACCCTGGGATGGAACGAATAGAGATGGTCAGCCCCACGCAGAAGGCCGCCGTCAAGAAGCCCCCGAAGCTCTACTCCGGTGCCAGGAAGACGTCCCGCGCCACAGCCGCGATCCAGCCAGGCGCAGGACGGATACGCGTCAACGGGGTGCCAGTCGAGCTGTGGGAGCCGGAGCCTGCCAGGCTGCACCTCATGGGCCCCGTCGTCGTCGCAAAGGAGCTGAGAGACAAGTTCGACGTCGACGTGAGCGTATCCGGCGGTGGTTTCATGGGCCAGGCAGACGCCGCGGCCATGGCGATAGCGAGAGCCTTCGTAGACCAGGTCAGGGGGAGCGAAATCAGGGACAGGATGAATGCATACAATAAATACCTGCTCTCAGGCGACCCACGTCAGGCGGAATCGAAGAAGTTTGGAGGCCCAGGGGCCAGACGGAAGAGGCAGAAGTCCTACAGGTGACATGAGACCATGATGATCCCAATCCGCTGCTTCACCTGCGGCAACCTGGTCGGCGACAAGTTCGCGAGCTTCCAGTCAAGGGTGAAGGAGGGCGAGGACCCCGCGCAGGTCCTGGACGACCTCGGCCTGAAGAGGTACTGCTGCCGGAGCATGCTCATCTCCTCGGTCGACGTGATCGACCAGGTGCTCCCCTTCTACACAAAGAAGGCGGAGCAGCGCTAGAGACCGGAGAGTCGGCGGAATGGCACTGATCGAGGACGACGAGGCCGGCTCTGAAGACAAGATGGTCGCTCACCAGCTGAGCGAGAAGGCCTTGCTCGCCACTGGCATACGCATCGGCACCCAGGTCCGGACGAAGACGATGGAGCAGTTCACCACGAGGCCCAGACCCGATGGGCTGCACATCATAGACTACGTGAAGACGCTGCAGAGGATCGACGTCGCCGGGAAGTTCATAGCCGCGACCGGGGCCCAGAATACCGTGGTGTATACGAGCAGGGAGCACGGGGAGATGGCCGTGGAGAAGTTCTGCGAGCTGACGGGCGCGATGCCGCTGCTCGGGAGGTTCATGCCGGGCACCTTCACGAACCCTCTCTATCCCGGGCACCTCGACGCGGAGCTCGTGGTGGTCGCCGACCCGATGTCTGACACCCAGGCCATAGTCGAAGCAGGGAGCCTGGCCATCCCTGTGATAGCAGTCTGCGACACCGACAACGTCACCGACGACATAGACCTCGTCATACCCGGCAACAACAGGGGCAGGAAAGCCATCGCGGCGATATTCTGGCTGCTCGCCAGGGCGACTCTCACGCACGCGGGCGCCCTGCAGGAGGACAGCCCGATGAAATACTCCATCGAGGACTTCGAGACGAAGATGGACGAAGAGCCGAAGCCAGAGTCCCTGGAATAGCGTAAATCGTCGGCGCGGGGACGCGCGGCATGAGCCTGAGGAAGGCCGCCGTGGCCGGCCAGTTCTATCCTTCCTCCAAGGAGGCGCTCGAGTCCGCCATCCGCGGCTGCTTCCTGAGCCCCCTCGGCCCAGGCCGCTCGCCCCCGGCGGAGCGCATCGCCGCCGACCACGTGGCCGTCGTCTCACCGCACGCCGGATACGAGTTCTCCGGCCCGGTGGCTGCGCACAGTTTCTTGCACCTGTCTTCGTTCACAGACCCTGACCTCGTGGTCGTGGTGGCCCCGAACCACTACGGCGTGGGCAGCGGCGTGGCGACCTTCAAGGAAGGCGAGTGGGAGACGCCCTTGGGAAGGATCAGGGTGGACGAAGGGGCGGCCGAGGCCTTCGTCAGAGACTCGGAGATCGCCGTGTCGGACCCTGACGCCCACAGGGTTGAGCACTCTCTGGAGGTCCAGCTGCCCTTCGTCCAGTACGTCTTCGGGCCCTCGGTGCCCTTCCTGCCCGTCTCCCTCCTCTTCCAGGACTCGGAAACGGCGACAGCCGTCGGCAGGTCCATCTCGCGGGTCGTCAAGGGGAGGAGGGCCGCCCTGGTCGCCTCGTCGGACCTGACGCACTACGAGCCGGCGGCCTCAGCCCGGCGCAAGGATGCGAGGCTGATCGAAGGCGTGGAGCGGATGGACGTCAGTTCGTTCTATTCGACCATCGACCGGCTCGCGGTGACGGCGTGCGGCTACGGACCCATCGCGGCAGTCATGACGGCGTCGAGGCTGCTAGGCCTCAGGCGAGGGGAACTGCTGAAGTACGCCACGAGCGGAGACACCACAGGAGATAATAACAGTGTGGTCGGCTACGCCTCTCTCAGATTCGTGTAGCAGATGAAGAGAGCGGTAGCGGAGGCGCCGGCGAAGGCGATAGTCACGGGAGAGCACTTCGTCGTAGACGGCTCGTGGGCGTTGGCGGTGGCCCTACCTAGGAAGGTCAGGGCCGAGGTCACTGAGGCAGACGAGCTCAGAGTCGACTCCGAAGCAGGCGGAGGCTCCGGTTCGCCCAGGCCAGGTCCGGTGCTGGAGGTCGTGCGCGCGATGTCGAGCGAATTCTCTTTCGCGCCAAGTTTCAGGGTGTCGATCAGATCCCAGGTACCCGCGGGGTCGGGCCTGGGCTCTTCGGCCGCGACCTCGGTCGCAGTCGCGGCTGCCGTGGCCCGGTACAACTCCGTCGACCTCGGCGCCTCCGAGCTCGCCCGCATGTCAATGGTGGGCGAGAAGAGGGTCCATAGGACCCCCTCGGGGGTCGACTCGGCAGTCTGCGCAGCCGGGGGCGCGGTGCTCTTCAGGCGGGGCGCGGAACCTAGGACCGTTCACCTCCCGGGCGCCAGGTCCCTCGTGATCGCCTTCTCAGGACAGAGGCGGGCGACCAGGCGGCAGATCTCAAAGGTCTCAAGGCTGAGGGACGCCTTCCCGCACATGTTCGAGGGCCTCGCCGCGGCCGTAGGCGCCATGAGCCTTGAGGCATCGGAGAGGCTCGCCTCAGGGGACATGGAGACACTGGGAAGGATCCTGAACCTGAACCACGCCGTCCTTTCGTCGATCGGAGTGTCGAACCAGCGTCTCGACTCGATGGTAGACGCCTCGCTCTCGATGGGCGCCTTCGGCGCGAAGCTAACTGGGGCCGGAGGGGGTGGGTGCATCCTCGTGGCGGCGCCCGAAGGAAAGGAGAAAAGCATCGTTTCGGGGCTCAGGGGGCGGGGCTTCGAGGCCTTCTTGGCCGAGATTCCCGTAGAAGGAGTGAAAAGTTGGCTAGAGTCGTGATCGTGAAGCTGGGAGGGTCGGTCATCACCGACAAGTCGAAACCGTACTCTTACAGGCCGGACGTGGCGTCGGCGCTCGCGGAAGAGATAGCCTCGTCCGACGAGAAGGTAGTCGTAGTGCACGGCGGCGGCTCCTATGGCCACACTGCCGCCAAGCAGCAGGGGATATCGTCGGAGGACGCCGCTACGACCGCGGCGGGAGTGTCGAAGACGAGACAGGCGATGCACGACCTCGACAACCTGCTGGCAAGGACCTTCATGGAGAGCAGGCTGAGCCCTTACGTCTTCGAGCCCTTCGACGCCGCGCTGAAGGCGGGGAAGGCGCAACTCGGCAGGTGGCTGCGGGAGCTCATGAAGCAGGGCCTGACGCCTGTCACCTTCGGGGACGTGGTCCTCACCCCCTCGGGGTTCAAGGTGCTTTCGGGAGACCTCATCGTCCTCGAGCTGGCGAAGGTGCTGGAGCCGGACAGGTGCGTCTTCGCGATGGACGCGGACGGGGTCTACGAAGAGGGGACCCGAGTCATTATTCCGGAGCTGAAGCCGGCCAAGATCAGGAAGATGCACGTGCTTCCGGGGCAGGACGCGACGGGAGGCATGAAGCTGAAACTGGACGCGGCGGCGAGGATAGCGGCCTTGGGCCCGAAGGTCTGCTTCGTGTCCGGCTATAGGAGAAACGAGTTCTCCAAGGCCCTCAAAGGCCTGGAGTTCTACGGCACCACCGTGAGGGCCTAAGCGGGCCGCTGGCGGCGACGGGGCTTGGGCGGTCTTCAGGACGAAATGAAGCGCGTGAAGTCGCAGGTGGATGACCTCATCCTCGGCAAGCTGCTGCCTGCGTCAAGCGTCATCCCTGAGGTCGACCTGTTGTACAGGATGATGCGCGACTATCCGTCGCGGCCGGCAAAGGGCATGCGTCCCTTCCTCTGCGTGACGGCCTGCAAGGCGGCCGGGGGGGAGGAGGACGACGCGCTCCTCACGGCGGCTTGCA
Organism: Nitrososphaerales archaeon; assembly: GCA_030044375.1. Lineage (GTDB taxonomy): Archaea > Thermoproteota > Nitrososphaeria > Nitrososphaerales > Gagatemarchaeaceae > UBA183. The sequence goes on from JASHVX010000057.1 coordinate 13,039, forward strand.
TCGAGCTCTTCCAGCACTGGATACTCATCCACGACGACATAGAAGACGGATCGGCCCTGCGGAGAGGTGGGCCCACGCTCCATAGGAAGTACGGGGAGGCGCTCGCCCTCAACGCCGGAGACGCCCTCCACGCTAGGATGTGGGGCGCCCTTTGTCTCAACGACGGTAAGCTGGGGGCGCCGAAGGCCGTCAGGGTGATGGAGGAGTTCTCGCGGATGGTGAACGAGACGACGGAAGGCCAGCACATGGAGCTCGGCTGGGTGCTCAACAAGAGGTGGGACCTCAAGGAGTCCGACTACTACGAGATGTGCACGAGGAAGACCTCGTGGTACACAGTGGCAGGGCCGTGCAGGCTCGGCGCGATGGTGGCAGGGGCTCCTCTGCAAAGCCTCGAGAAGCTGAAGACCTTCGGGCTGAGGCTCGGGGTCGCCTTCCAGATTCAAGACGACGCCTTGAACCTCGTCGGTGACCCTGTGAAGTTCGGCAAGGAGACGTCGGACGACCTGCTCGAGGGAAAGAGGACGCTGATCCTCCTCCGCCTCCTCCAGGTCGCTAGGCCCGAGGAGCGCAGACGGCTCGTGGCGGTCATGAACAAGGCGAGAGAAAGAAAGTCGAAAGAGGACAT
>JASHVX010000058.1 GCA_030044375.1 Nitrososphaerales archaeon
GAGTGGTCGTAAAATTAGCGCGACGATCTAGAGCCGTCGAACCGCTCAGCGTAGACTACGACTGGAAGTCGATTGAAGAGAAGGTCAGAGCTTTCTACGCTCTACCGAGCATCAGGGCGAGCATTGCAAGGAGAGTCTCGAAGAGCAAGCCCATCGGCTACGTAGAGGGGCCTCCCACGCTGAACAACCAGCCGCACATCGGCCACGTCAGGGGCCGGATGATGAAGGACATCTGGTACAGGTTCAGCACGCAGGAGGGCCAGAACGTAGTGTTCAGGGGAGGCTGGGACACGCAGGGCCTCCCGGTAGAGCTCCAGGCGGAGAAGGAGATGGGGCTGTCAGGCAACAAGTGGGAAGACCTGAACCAGGTCGGAGTCGAGAGGCTGGTCGAGGCCTGCAAGGGCCTGATCGGCAAGTACAGGGAGTCCTGGGAGGAGGCCGACAGGCTCCTGGGGCTGATGCTGGACCACGAGAAGGCGTACATGACCTACAGAGACGAGTACATCGAGAGAGAGTGGGTCTACCTCAAGACGGCCTGGGAACGGGGGCTGCTCGGCGAGGGCTTCAAGGTCGTCCCCTACTGCCCTGGCTGCCAGACCGCCCTGAGCCACGCTGAGGTGGTCGAGGGGGGGTACGAGCAGCTCGAGGACCCCAGCCTCTACTACAAGGCGAAGACGAGCGACGGCGCCTACCTCGCGCTGTGGACCACGATGCCCTTCACGGTTGTGACCGACGAGCTCGCCGGAGTCAAGCCCGACTCCGACTACGAGTACGTCAGGGTCGGAGGCGAGACGTGGATCGTGGGGGCTGACAGGAAGGAGGCGCTCGCCAAGGAGCTCGGGCTCGAGCTCGGCGCGGCGTCGAAGAAGGTCAAGGGGCGCGACCTCGAGGGCCTCGCCTACGCCCACCCTCTCGCAGGGATGGTCCCAGGCTTCGGCGCCCCAGCGCTCAGGGGGGCGATCCACAAGGTCGTGGCCGAGGAATACGTGGACACCACGACAGGCACGGGCCTCGTCCACATCTCGCCGGCGAACGGGGAGGACGACTTCACCGTGGCAGCGAGGCGGAAGGTCCCTGTGTTCGCCCCCTTCGACGACAGGGTGGTCTTCACCGGGGAGGCCGGGCGGTTCGCCGGCCTTTTCGCCAGGGACGCGGACGCCGTGGTCGTAGAGGAGCTGAGGAAGGCCGGGGCTCTGATATCCATAGGCAGGACAGTCCACGAGTACCCCGTCTGCTGGAGGTCTGGGCACAGGCTGGTGTGGCTCGCCAGGAGGGAGTACTTCTACTGGGTCGACAGGATCAGGAAGCAGCTGGTGCGGGCGGCAGAGAAGGTAGAGTACTACTTCGACGCCCCCAAGAACAGGTTCCTGTCGTTCATAGCCGAGTCGCCGCCGTGGTGCATCACTAGGGAGAGGGTCTGGGGGACGCCGCTCCCCTTCTGGGTCTGCGAGGGCTGCAAGGAGAAGACGGGGGCCTTCTCGCGGCGGAGCATACTGCGCCTGGCTACCGAGCTCCCCGACGGGCCGGACTTCGAGCTCCACAGGCCCTGGATAGACAGGGTCGTCCTCAAGTGCCCGAAGTGCGGGGGGAGGGCGGTCCGGGAGCCCTTCGTCCTCGACACGTGGCACAACAGCGGAGCGTCGCCTTACGCGTCGTTCACCGACTCCGAGTACAGGAGGCTGGTCCCGGTCGAGTTCCTCACCGAAGGAATAGACCAGACGAGGGGGTGGGCGTACACCCTCCTCGTACTCAACGTGATGCTCTCGGGGGAGCCGCAGGCGCCCTACAGGGCCTTCCTGTTCCAGGGCCACGTCCTCGACGAGAGGGGGATGAAGATGAGCAAGAGCCTCGGCAACGTCGTGTGGGGGCTCGACTTCCTGAGGAGGGGCTCGGTCGACGTGTCAAGGTTCTACATGACCTCGAAGAGCTCGCCCGAGGACACCGTCAGCCTCGACCTGAAGGAGGTCGATGGAAGGCCGTACCAGGTCCTCAACACGCTCTACCACCTGCACCTCTACCTCGCCCAGAACGGGAGGGAGGACGGCTACGACCCGGCCAGGAACACCCTGGGCTGGGCGGCCCGCAAGAGGCTGCTGACCAAGGTGGACGCGTGGGCCCTGTCGAAGCTCGACTCGTGCAGGGCCAGGGTGATGGCCGCTTACCGGGGAGGCAGCTTCAACGAGGCCGCGAAGTCCCTGGACGACTTCGTGATCTCCAAGGTGAGCCAGACCTACGTCAGGCTGGTGCGGGGCGAGCTGTGGAAGGACGACGCCGAGAGCAAAGAGCGCAGGCTCGCGGTCTACGCGGTGCTCGGCCACCTCCTGAGGTCAGCGGACGACCTGCTCCACCCGGTCTCGCCGTTCGCCACCGAGTACCTCTACCAGGAGGTCTTCGCCAGGGACGGGTGGAGGACGCCCCTGCTCGCGGCGGGGCGCGGCCCCGCCGCGACGAAGAGGAGGGGCGGGAAGGCGGAGAAGGAGGTCGACCTCGCCCTAAGGGTCGAGGAGGCGTGCAACTCGGCCCGGACCCGCGCGAGGCTGAAGCGCAGGTGGCCCCTCGGGTCGATGGTCGTGCTCGTCCCGCCCGGCTCGGCCGGGCTAGCCAGGGGGGCGAGGAGGACGATGGAGGACCTCTGCAACGTGAAGCAGGCGGTGGTCGAGGACGGCGCTGCGTCCTTCCCGGCGAGGTTCGTCATGAGGCCGAACAGGGCGAGGATAGGGTCGATCTTCAAGGAGAGGACGCCCGAGGTCCTGGCGGCCGCGGGAACCCTAGAGGGAGAGAGGGTCGTCGGCGCCCGCGCGTCAGGCAGGCCCGTGAAGGTCGCCACCCGCTCGGGAGAGGTCGAGGTGCCCTCCGAGGCCTACGAGCTGGAGGTCACCCCTCGGGAGGGGTACGAGGTGGGGGAGAAGGGAGGCGTCTTCGTCGCCCTGCTGAAGGCCAGGGACGAAGGGCTGATCGCAGAGGGCCTGGTCAGGGACATCTCCAGGAGGATTCAGGCGCTCAGGAAGGAGAGAGGCTTCGCGCCCACTGACATGCTCGCATCGGCCGCGGTGGGCGGGCTGGAGGCCGACGAGGTCTCGATGCTGGCCCGGATGGAGGAGAGGATAGCGTTCCTCGTCAGGGTCAGGCGCGTCGAGCTCGCCGAGGGCAGACCCGAGGGAAGAAACTGGTCAGAAGGGGACCTGGACGGACGGCCCATATTCCTCGACGTGAAGTAGCCTCACAGCAGCAGCCTGCGCGCCAGCCTGGTGACGAAGCCCAGCCTCGCCGGCACCAGGGCGCCGATGAACTCTAGGTCCTCCTCCTTGAAGCCGTGCATCAGCCTCATCTCGGCGATGTACACCCCCAGCCCGACAGGCATCATGACGAGCGACGCCAGGATGCTCTCCCCCCTGGAGCTGAAGCCGGCCCTCTGCGCCAGCTCGAGCACTGCATAGATGAAGGCAGCCATGGCAGCGGCGGCCCCGGCCGCCTTCGCATATGCCGCGGCGTCGAGGACGAGCGCGCCGCTCCTCCTGACGTAGTAGGCCACCACGCCCAGCATCACGAAGAGCATCGCCGCCCTGCCGAGGGCCACGCCGGTCAGCCCGAGGTAGGGGACCGTGACGAACGCGACCGCGACGAGGGCCCCGACAGCCACCACGCTGGCGACGGTGAACTCGTGTGCCCTGTCCTCGACGAGGAGGCTCGACGCGTAGATCCCGACCACGGACGTGAGCGCTATCGCGACCGAGATTATCGCCATCACCGGCGCGGCCGACGAATACTGCGCGGGGAAGACCTGCAGGAGGTCGCTTGACACGGCCGCGAGGCCGAAGCCCATCGGCATCGCGACGAGGGTGATGTAGCGCGTGTACCTCCTCAGCGTCTCGCGCTTCCTGGGAGCGTCGTCGCCGTAGCTGCTCAGGGCCGGCACCAGCACGTTCGTCGCCGCGGCCGGCGCGAAGGACGCCACGGCCGCCCCCACGCTAGCCGCGTTGTAGAAGGCGAGGTTGACGAGCCCCTTCTGGAAGAAGGCGAGCAGCTTGTCTGTCTGGGCCACGGCGAGCCCGACGACGGCTGCTACAAGGACCGACACCATGTACCTCGTGACTGGGCGCATGTCGGTAGGCCCCGAGCCGTGCGAGCCCACCGCCCTGTAGGACAGGACGTTGGTCAGGGCTGCCAGCGGCACGTCGCCCAGGATGAACCCGGCGAACACGCCAGAAGGGCCGAACCCGGCCAGCAGCAGCCCGGCCGCGGCCGCGTACCTGACAGCGCTGGTGGCTATGATGAGCTTGCCTGCGGCGGATGCCTTCCCTGTCCCCATCATAGAGTACGCCCCCAGCTGCCCGAAGGAATACGCCACCGCGTCCGCTCCGGCCACGGCGACCACGCCGGGGTCGAAGTGCCCCGTGATCGCCGCGGCCACGGGGGGCAGGGCCGCCACAGCGGCGGCCGCGACTGAGACCGACGCGCAGATGGCCGCGGAGAGGAGGTAGACTCTCTTGGCCGAGCCCCGCCCGCCCCCCACGTACTCCGAAAGGAAGC
>JASHVX010000059.1 GCA_030044375.1 Nitrososphaerales archaeon
TCCCTGGAGCCCTTCGGCACCGAGTCGACCCTGCCGCCGGTGGCCGGGTTGAAGACGTCCAGCCTGCCTCCGCCAGAGGCCTCCTTCTCCTCCCCGCCGATGAGCATCTGCAAGGCTTCCCGTTTCGAGCCTGAGGCACGTATAAGACTTGGCTCTCAGCCAGAGGCGTCCCGAGGACAACGCAGATACGCCCACAGGCGGAGGGCCCCTGACGATGTCCGGCCCACTCCTAAGGGACAAGGAGCTGTTCCTGTTCGACCTCGACGGCGTCTTCTACAAGGGGAAGGAGCGGAGGGAGAAGATAGGCGGCACGGACGTCGTCAGCGCGCTCAGGAAGGCCGGCCGGAAGCTCTTCGTCCTGACCAACAACTCCACGGACTCCGTCGAGACCATCCGCTCCAGGCTCGCCCAGTTCGACATCGACGTAGCAAAAGGGGAGATACTGACGAGCAGCCTGCTCACGGCAGAGTACCTGAAGAAGAGGTACGGGGCGGTCTCCTACTTCCTGATCGGGGAGAGGGGGCTCGACACGGAGATGCGCAGGTGCGGCCACCGGGCGAGCGACACGCATGCCAGGTTCATAGTGGTGGGCCTGGACAGGAGGCTGAGCTACAGGAAGCTGGACCTGGCAGCAAAGCTCGTCAGGGAAGGCGCGGCCATAGTCGCGACGCACTCGTCCAGGGTCTACATGTACAGCGACGGGCCGGCGATCGCCACGGGGCCTGTCGTCAAGGCCCTCGAGTACGCGACGCAGAGGAGGGCGACCGTGATAGGCAAACCCTCCCCGTTGATGTTCAGGCTGGCCCTGAGAAGGGCGGCCTGCGACAGAAGCAAGGCCGTGATGGTCGGGGACCAGGTCGACACAGACATAGAGGGCGCACGAAGGGCAGGGATCGACTCGATCCTTGTGACTAGCGGGGTCGACAGCGACTCGCATGGGCTCGCAATCGCGACGCTCTCCAACGTAGACGAGGTCGCCCGCCTCATCTAGAGCGCGACCCGTCGGCGACGGTCTGCGGCCGAGGCAAACTTAAATCGAATCGAGCCGGAAATTCTGAAGGATGCAGCACGCGAGGTCGCTCTCCAAGTGCGCCATCTGCGGCAAGACGGAGGAGCAGGTCGGGACCTTCCCTATGGTGGTCGGTCTCGGAAGGGTATGCCTGGCCGACGGGATGAAGACGGTGAAGTGCGAGGCGTGCGGGGACGAGGTCAAGCTCATCACATCGTCGAGGATCCAAGGGAAGACGCTCTGCCTCAAGGACCACATGAAAGAACTCGAGAAGTACAGACAGCACATTGTGGTCACCTTCGACGAGGACGCCGAGCCTGTGGCTTCGATCCTCGACAAGGCCTATCGGGACGGCCCCCAGGGATACACGCTACTCACCATACGCCGCGGCAGGAACAGCACCCACGTCTGGGAGGCCGAATACGAGAAGACAGAGATCTTCCAGACGCGCTGCAGCTAGGCCGAGCCCGCCCACCTCAGACTCAACAACTTTACACACCTTTTCTTTAAACTCCGGACGCCACTCCAGTCAACGAGTTCCCAGATGGCCAACGAGGAGATGGTCGTGCTGCAGAGGCTCCTTCAGGAGATAGAGAACGTCAAGCTGGGGCTCGACCCCGAGATCCTCGCGGGCTGGTACAACAAGGTCGCCGACGACGCGAAAGCCGAGGCTCCGAGGCACCTGGTGGACTCGATCGACGTGATACAGGACCCGATTCTGCCGATGAAGTTCGAGTTCAAGACCTCGAAGAGGGCCGTCAAGTATGTACTGGAGGCCATCGACAGGAACCTCCCGGAAATGCCGACTGCCACCAGGCTCTACTTCCAGAAGCTCTCCGAGCTCATCCAGGCCGAGATGCTGCGCTAGGGCGCGCCCGACGCGCCGCCACCCTGCACCAGCTCACGTATCTTCTCCACCACCTCGGGGTTTGCGAGCGTGGTGACGTCGCCGTAGTCCCTGTTCTCAGATATCGACACGAGGATCCTCCGCATTATCTTCCCGGACCGCGTCTTCGGAAGGTCGGGCACAATCCACACCCTCTTCGGCCTGGCGATGGGCCCCAGCTCGCGGGCGACGCTGGCCCTCACCATCTCTGACAGAGACTCGGAGGGCTTGCTCCCGGGCTTCAGCGACACGTAGATGACCGGGACGTGCCCCTTCAGCTCGTCCTGCACGGCCACGGCCGCGGCCTCTCCGACCTCCTCCACGGTCAAAGCCGCGTTCTCAAGCTCCTTGGTGCCCAGCCGGTGGCCGGCGACCTTGATGACGTCGTCTATCCGGCCGAGTATCCTGAAGTAGCCGTCGGCGCTTTGGTACGCGCCGTCGCCCGCGAAGTACGGCCAGTCCCTCCAGTCCTTGCTCCCCTTGTCCTTGCAGTACCTTCCATAGTACACCTCTACGAACCTTTGGGGGTCGCCCCAGATCGTCTGCATGATGCCGGGCCAAGGGTTCCTTATGCAGATGTTCCCTGCCCCTTCTCCGGCCCTTACCTCCTTCCCCTCCTCGTCCAGGATGACAGGATAGATGCCAGGCATGCCGGGCCCCGCGCTGCCAGGCTTCATCGGCATCAGGCCGGGGAGCGTGCTGCAGAGGAAGCCGCCCGTCTCGGTCTGCCACCAGGTGTCCGCCACCACGGCCTTCCCTCCCCCGACCTCGTCGTGATACCAGCGCCACGTCTCGGGCTCTATCGGCTCGCCTACAGTCGTCAGCAGCTTGAACCTGAGCCGGTGCTTCCTCGGCTCGTCTGGACCCGCCTTTCTGAGCATCCTTATCGTGGTGGGGGCCGTATGGAAGATTGTCACGCCGAGCTCTTCGGCTATCCTCCACAGCCTCCCCGCGTCGGGGAAGGTCGGCGTCCCCTCGTACATCACGACGGTCGCCCCGACGGCGAGCGGCCCGTAGACTATGTACGAGTGGCCCGTGATCCACCCGATGTCGGCGTAGCACCAGTACACGTCTTCGGGATGTATGTCCTGGTGCAGCTTCGCCGTGGCTGCTACGTACGCCAGGTAGCCGCCCGTCCTGTGCTGCGCGGCCTTCGGGCGCCCGGTCGAGCCGCTCGTGTACATGAGGAAAAGCGGCGCCTCAGAGTCCATGGGGACAGGCTCGACCGACTTCCCGCTGAACGGTCCGGTCAGGTCGTCGACGAAGAAGTCCCGGCCCTCCGCCATGGGGGAACGGGACAGGTACCTGCCCGGCTCGCGCCGCCACACCAGCACCTTGTCGATCCTGCCTCCGAGCTTTTCGGCCTCGGCTACGGTGACGTCGGCTTCGCGCTTCTTGTCCAGGAACTGCCCGTTCCGATAGTACCCGTCGCACGTGACGAGCACGCGGCTGCCCGACCCCACGGCTCTCTCCGCGCACGCCCTCGCGCTGAACCCCCCGAAGACCTGGTTGTGGACCACTCCGAGCCTAGCGCAGCCCAGCATCGAGACCGGGAGCTCCGGTATCATAGGCAGGTGGAACGTGACCCTGTCGCCGGCCTTCAGCCCCAGGGAGCCGAGAACGAGGGCGAACTCGTTGACCTTGGCGTGCAGCTCGCGGTAGGACACGGTCCTCCGAGGCTCGCCCTCGGGCTCAGGGACCCAGAGGATCGCCGCCTTGTCCGCATGCCTTTCGAGGTGCCTGTCGACGCAGTTCCTCGACGCGTTGAGCTTGCCTCCGACAAACCACTTCCAGAACGGCGGGTTGCCGCTGTCGAGGACGGTGTGCCACTCCTCGTCCCAGGTCAACAGCTCCGCATACTCCCTGAAGCACTCTGGGAAGTTCTGCTCCCCGAACCTCCTGTAGATGTCGGGGTCGCCTGCGTTGGCTTGGCTCGCGAAGCCTGCAGGGGGGTCGATGCGCGCCTCCTCCTTCCAGTGCACCCCGATCTTGGAATCGAGCTCTGCGCCCACGATGCTCACCCCAGGGCGGGGCCGGCGCGAGATAAGACGTTCGGCGCTCGGTCTCGCGGCCGCGCTACTCCTTCGGGCCCAGGAGGGAGTACACTATGATGAGGAACCCCGCGGCCTGGCTGACAGCCTGGACCGACTCCACCGTGGCGAGGTTCTCGTTCGCCACGTTGAACAGCACTCCGGCTATGGCTGCCCCGGCCGTGACGAACGCGAAGCCGAGGCCCAGGAGGATCATGGGCCTGCTCTTGGAGCGCGTGTACGCCTTGAACGCCGTGAACGACACGATGCCCCCCAGCACGAGGATGACCGCCTGAGCGGCGCTCAGGTACAGCAGGCCCATCATCTCGACCTCTTTTCTCTCCGAATTCCTATAAAGCATGAGCCCCGATTCTCATGCCTGACAATGGCGGAGCCGCTGGGTGCAGTGGCCTTTCGTCTCCCGGGGTCCTTGGTCTCTGTCACTGTGCTTCGCCTGCTTTCACCTGTCTGTCGCCCTCGCGCCCGCATGGAAGAAAAGGAGCGAAGCAGGACCTACTTGGCCCTGCTTCTTAGGACGAATCCGAGCCCGCCCAGTAGCGCGCCGATGCACGCTATGATGATGAAGCCGCCGACTGGGTCTATGTAGTGGCTGAGGTCCATGACGTGGATCTGGTAGTCGGTGCACCCCGACCCTCCGCACCCTTCGGCCGCAAGGTACCCGGCGATGTATCCGCCGTACATCATGGAGAGCATCGAGCCGGCCACGCCGACGTTCATGAGGACGTAGTGGCCCCATGCCAGGTAGTTCGTCAAGCCGTGGTAGACCTTGCCGTGGATGCCTTCGATGTAGAAGTAGATGATTGCCGTCACCGCGATCGCGATCACGCCTACCACCAGGTAGCAGATGTACCCGACGAACAGCCAGGTGCCTCCGCCGCCCCCTGCGATCACTTTGGATGGACTGTAGTACCAGTCGATGTTGAAGTAGCTGAGTGGTTCGACTATCAGGGCTGTCGCGATTACCGCGATGAGGCCCTGTAGGACTGCTGCCCAGATGAATCGGCCTGCCCATTTTCCTTGTATGGTTTGCATTCTCTCGCTTTCCTCTTAGTCGATGCGACGAGTCTTGCCGTATATATACCGCGAACATGGCTCTCACAACTGATTCTCACTTCTGAGACCATGCGTCCGAGGCCCCGCCGCCGGCGTTCTCGCTGGCGCCCACCGAGGTCCCCCTCGACGGCGCCTGTTCTCGGTGCTCCGACGCCCCTTCCAGCGGATTTAAGCCACCCCTCCTTGGCCGAGACTCTGCTTGAGCATCCCTGACTATCGGATCACGATCACATACGTCAGCGAAGGGGAGGTCGCGAATCTCATCAGGGGGTACGTGGAGCTCAGGGGCGCTCGAGTGCCCTTCTCGGGGGTGGCATACGGACGGTTCGGCGGGCAGAACTTCTCGCCGCAGTTCTCGAAGGTCGCCAGAAGGCGGCTCGAAGGACTGACCGGCGACTTCGCGGGGTTCGAGCAGGACATGCAGATGAAGCTGGTCAGAGGCGAGTTCGACGCCCAGCCGCCAAAGGGCGAAAAGCACGCGCACGAGCACCTCTCCTCACACCCAGGAGGGGATGGCGGCTGAACCTCATCGTCGGCGGGACGGGCTTCGTAGGAGGGCACGTGGTCGAGTACCTCTTCCAGCAGGGAGAGATCTCGAAGGGCACGTTCAGGAAGGGCTCCCATCTGAAGATAATGGACTCCTGCGGCGTCCAGGGGATGGAGGCCGACCTGTTCGACCACCACTCGGTCCATGAGGCGATGGAGGGCGCCGACACCGTATACAACATCGCCTCCCCCATGCCAGGGGCCGACTCGGACTTCATGAAGGTCAACACGGAGGGGCTCCTCAACCTGCTCGAGACCTCAACCGAGCTCGGCGTCAAGACGTTCGTGCACCTGAGCACGCTGGATGTCTTCGGGTTCTCGACCAGGCGGATCTCAGAGGGCTCGCCTGCCTCTCCTGCGGGCGAGTACCAAAGGTCCAAGGCGGAGGCAGAGAGGCTGCTGCTGGAGGCTTCAAAGCGGACGCCAAGCCTCAGGATAGTGGTCGTCCGCGCAGCCAGGGCCGTGGGCTCGCGCGACTGGTCCCTGACAATCCCCCTGCTCAGGGCGATAGCGAACGGAAGAGCGGTCGTCCCAGACGGCCCGGAGATGTCGTTCTCTCACCCCAGAGACATCGCCCAGGCCATGTACAAGGCAGCCACCGGCGGCGCGAAGTCAGGGTCCGTGTTCATGGTGAAGTCCTTCGACGCCTCGCCTGGAGGGCTCGTGGGGTCGCTGGCCGCCGCGCTCGGGGCCCAGGTCGAGGTCCGGAAGCCAGGGCTCTTCTCCAAGCCTTCCGTGCCGGAGTACACCCTCGACCAGCTGAAGGCAGGCTTGTCGGTCGAGGCCCAGTCCGGTTGGAAGGAACTAGGCTACTCTCCGGAGCTCTCCGTGAGGTCGGCGTCCGAAGAGGTCGCAAACTGGTACAAGAAGGAACCTTGGTCTACAGAAGCAGACTGAAGATAGGGCCTGCCCTCAGGGAGATCAGGAGCATGGTCTACGGCTCGACGGACAAGAGAGCGACCGCGCTAGCCCAGCTGCAGGACGTCGAGAAAGGGGACCCGTTCAGGGTGCTCATCAGCACCATCCTCTCGCAGAGGACAAGGGACGAAAACACCACGCGCGCGTCTGAAAACCTGTTTTCAACCTACAGGACTCCGCAGGAGCTGGCCGACGCCGACATAGAGGTCGTCCGCAGGCTGATCAGGCCCTCGGGGTTCTACAACATGAAGGCGAGGAACATCATCACGGTCTCCAGGCAGCTGCTTTCGGAGTTCGGCGGCAAGGTCCCCGACAACGAGCAGGACCTGCTGAGGCTCCACTCGGTGGGGAGGAAGACGGCCAACTGCGTGCTCGTCTACGGGTTCAACAAGCCTGCCATCCCCGTCGACACCCACGTCCACAGGGTCTCCAACAGGCTGGGGATCGTAGAGACGAAGAAGCCCGAGGAGACGGAGGCCGCGCTCGTGAAGAAGGTGCCCCGCAGGTACTGGCTCGACCTCAACGACCTCTTCGTCAGGTTCGGGCAGACCACATGCAAGCCGATCGGGCCGCGCTGCGGCTCATGCACGCTCAGGCGCAGCTGTAGGTATTACCGGTCGGTAGTGGCGCCCAGGGCAAAAGCTTCTTAGCGCCAGACGAGGCAAGGACCGCGTGCCCACACTAGAGGAGGCGAAGAGGAAGGTCGCCGAGCTCGTCGTGGAGAAGGGGTTCGGGAACACGCCGTCTGAGATACCCAACAAGCTGCTCTTCGCGTTCATAGAGCTGGGGGAGGCCGGCGACTCCTGGAAGAAGGGAAAGCCGACCGAGGAGACGGTCGAAGAGCTGATAGACGTGATATTCTACGTCCTCGACGCCTCGAGGCTCATAGCGCCCTCGGCCGACCTGGACGACGTCTTCGAGAAGAAGCTGGCGAAGAACATGACGCGGCCCCACCGCTATGGAGAGGGCTTCAGGGACAAGGCGGTCCCGGCTAGCCCGCCCTGACCCATATGAGCCTCTTGTCCGGGTGGCAGACGTAGCCGTCGAACCTCTTGCCGCTGGAGTCGACTGCCTGCTCCACCTGGTTCATCGGCTTCCCGCACTGAGCGCACTTCATGTCTGACGGCTCCTGGCCGACCTTCGACCAGTCGACCATGAAGTACGTCCAGAACATCAGGTCCGCCGCCTTGTCGACCTTCATGCGCGAGGGTCAAGACCCTGACAGATAGAAAAAGATGCAAAACGCTCGGGCGACCAGGCTTAGCCTGGTAGGGCCGCCGCGGCTGACTGCTTCCTTCAGCACCGAGACTGTTATAGGGGCACTTCCTCGGGGACACGTCGAAAGATGGAGCCTCTCTTCGGCGCCGCTGTCGAGGAAGTCAGGAAGCTGGTGGGGCTCACCGACTCAGAGCTCGCCATCCTGGCGGACGCCGACTCCGCAGCGTCGGAGCTCGTCACCTCGGAGTTCGAGAAATACGTGGAACGCAAGTACAACCCCGAGGCGATAGAGGTGCTGAAGCGGCACAACCTGATGGGCGTGCCCATCTCCGAGAGGTACGGAGGGAGGGGCGCCCGGCAGCTCGTCCAGGCGCTCTTCCTCGAGCGGATGGCGCAGTCAGGCATGGGTGTGATCACCTTCGCAGACGTCCACCAGTGCCTCGGAAGCCTGACCGTACAAGACTGGGGGACGCCCGAGCAGAAGGAGAGGTACCTCCCGAAGGCCGCGAAGGGAGACGTCATCTTCGCGTACGGCCTCACCGAGCCTGAGGCGGGGAGCGACCCGGCCGAGCTGAAGACCTCCTACACGAAGGAAGGGGACGGTTTCAAGCTCACAGGGTCGAAGTACCTGATATCGAACGGGTCTATAGCCTCAAACATCATAGTCTTCGCCTACCCGAAGGGCGGAGGGAAGGGCCCGAGCGCCTTCCTGGTGGACACGAAGCGCGCCGGCTTCTCGGTGGACATGCGCCTGGAGGAGAAGATCGGCCTCTTCACATCGGACACCTCGCTCTTCTCCCTGGAGGACTGCTTCGTCCCGGCCGACGACATGCTGGGGCCGGAGGGCAAGGGCTTCTCGGTCGCGTACTCGGCGCTACTGAACGGGAGGATAGGGATCAGCTCCGGCTGCATCGGGGTGATGGAGGACTGCCTCAACCAGGTCAAGGAGAGGGCGACCTCTCGCGTCCAGCACGGGAAACCGATAGGGAGGCACCAGCTGATACAGAAGCACATCGCATTCATCGAATCCAGCCTGGAGGCCTCCAGGTGGCTCGTCTACCGCGCGGCGATCAAGAAGGACGAGTACGAGAAGGACACGAAGGACCTCGCGCTCAGGGGCGAGGCCGACAGGCTCTCCGCGGTCGCGAAGTACACGGCCTCGAGGGGCGCGTTCGAGTCCGCCGACAGGGCGGTCCAAGTCTTCGGAGGGTTCGGATACTCGATAATGTCGCCGGTGGCCAAGCACTTCCTCGACACCAGGGTGGCGAGGATCTACGAGGGCACGGACGAGATTATGGAGCTCAAGATAGCGTCCTCAGTCCTAGGGAAGGACTTCGAAGCCTACAAGTGAGTTTTTCTAAGGTCTCCAGGCTGGCTCGCACGGCATGCAGATTCACCTCGACGGATCGAACTCGATCGGCGCGGGCCGCGACAGGGTGTTCGCTCTCCTCACCGACCCCGCCTTCCTCGCGAAGACGCTCCCCGACGCGGAAGACGTCAGGGTGCTCGACTCGAAGTCGCTGGAGGCGAAGGTGAAGCTGAGGGTGGCGGTCGTTTCGAGCTCGATGAAGGTCAGGATGGTGATAGCAGACGCCCAGCCACCCAATACCGCGAAGCTCCTCGCCGACGGCACTGGGAGCGGCAGCAACATGAAGATCTCGA
>JASHVX010000060.1 GCA_030044375.1 Nitrososphaerales archaeon
GGACTGACAAGTGGATGCTCAATGAGCTCGGGAAACTGACGGCTGAGTGCGAAAGCGCTTACGAGGCGTACGACGTCTTTACAGTCGCCACGAAGGTGAGAGAGTTTCTTTGGAACGTCTTCGCTTCTAACTACCTTGAGATGGCGAAGGGGAGGGCCTATGGTGACGGCGCCGCCAAGAGCGAACAGGAAGCAGCCTGGTTCACGTTGCATCGCGTCGTGACGACTCTTCTCCTCATACTGGCGCCGGTAGTTCCATACATCACAGATTCGGTCTGGCGCAAGCTGTACGGGAGCCGGAGCATCCATCTGGAGAGGCTTCCGAAGCCGGAGAGGTTCGACGTCAGCGAGAAGGTGAGTCAGAGCATCCTAGAGTTCAACGCGCAGGTCTGGAAGACGAAGAAGGACAAGGGCCTGGCGCTCAAGGACTCCATAAGCGTCAGAGTGCCAGCCAACCTGGCCCACTTCGAGAAGGACCTAGTTCGTATGCACCATCTGACGAAGTAGATGACGTCACTCTGTGGGCAGCGGCACTAAGCAGTTCGCGCAGGTCTGATATGACAGCTCCAGACTGTTCGTCGGGTCGAGGGCCCGGTTGCACCAGACACAACGCTCCACGGTGATGCTCTGCACGGCGGCTTTCATTCACCTTTCGCATATAAACTACGTCTGTAAACGACCTTATGATATGTAATTGACGAAACTGTCAAACGTGTTCGTTCTATAGGACAGCTCCCCATCCCATCAAGAGGTCAGCGAGTCCCTATAGCGTCGTACTCTTCCTTCGATAGCCTGACTGAGACGGCGGAGGCGTTCTCTTCGATGTGCCTCATGTCGGCCGACTTGGGAATTGCCACTACGCTCTCCTTCCTTGTCGCCCAGTTGAGCATCACCTGAGCTGGCGTCAGCCTGTGCCTATCGCAGACTTCAGAAGGTATCAGCCCGACAGGGACCCTTCCTCTTGCAAGCGGACTGTATGCTATCACACTAAGTCGCTCTCGTTCACAATATGGGATGACGGCAGCCTCTGCTGACCGGCTGACGAGCGAGTACTCGACCTGGTTTGACACGAGCTCGCTCTTCGCGAGCGCGGAGCGAGCGTCTGCCGTCTGTTCCACGCTGAAGTTGCTTACGCCCACATATCTGATCTTCCCAGTCCGGACGAGCTCCTCCATCCCCGCCATGGTCTCCCTTATCGGCACGCCGGGGTTGGGCCAGTGGACCTGGTAGAGGTCGATGTACGTCGTGCCAAGCCTCCGCAAGCTCCGGGCGCACGCCTCGATGACCTCGTCGCGCTGCAGATGCCTCTGTGAGACCTTCGAAGCGATGAACACATGCTCACGCTGGCCTGAGATGGCCTCGGCCACAACCTCCTCGGATCTCCCGTTTGCGTAGACCTCAGCCGTGTCGATCAGGCTGCAGCCGAGCTCGATTCCTCTTCTGAGAGCGCGTACCTGAGCGACCCGCTCAGACTCGTTTGCATAGGCACCGATCTCCCACGTGCCGAGTCCTATGGTCGGTACCTGCTCCCCGGTCCTGCCCAGCTCACGCGTCTCCAAGTCGTGTAGTCCAGAACGCCCCGTTAATATCCACTAAATGGAAAGGGGAAGCCACGGCCGTGATTTGAACACGGGACCACCTGCTTACAAGGCAGGTGCTCTACCAGGCTGAGCTACCGTGGCCTGGCCTCCGCGCCCAATGCACTGCTTATCTTCTTTGTCGGCACCTCAGCCCGTCTTCGCGAAGACCTCGAGAACGTCCCTCACAACGGCACTCAGGTAGTCCCCGAACTCCTCGTCGCTGAACTCCAAGATGTCGACTCTCCCTGTCTTGGCGGCTATCATGAAGCTCAGGAGGTGGTAACAAGTCTCTTCGCCTCCGTGCGAGACACGAAAGAAGAAGTTCCCGCAGGAACAGTATGGTCTCGACGGGTCGATGAGTTCGTCGCCCAATGTCCCGACCACGCTGACTACCCGCCTACCGCTTGGAAGGAAGAGACACTCCTTTACCCCGCCAGAGGCGACGGTGTCGACGGCCTTCTCGAACTTCGGCCCGTACCTTGAAAATTCGCTCGCCCGACTTGTGACCGCCTTCCTCTCAGCCTCCAATCGCTCACCTGCCATGCTCGATGTATTCCGAAAGCGAAGTCTGTTCGGCGGTGTCGCTCAGCTCTGAGAGCCTAATCCCGACTCTTCTCAGGTCCTTACCGACGGACTCGGCCAGTTCCTGCAGAAGCACGGCCGCGGACCTCTCCATCAGATCTGCGTCGTTGACCGGTGCGTCGAAGGTCTTGCTCCTTGTCTTTGTGGACAGGTCTGTCAGGACGCCGATCATGGAGATGGTCCGGAATGACTTTGATGACTCGCGGAGCTTCTCTTTCATCGCCACCATGCTCTGTCTCAGTTGGCTTAGGGCCTCCTGGGCATCCCGAGTGTCTCGCTTGAGCGTCACGATGCGGCTGAACTGGGTGGGTTCGTTTCTGGGGACTACGAGGTCTGTGTCGTTCCCGCTGGCCGCAGCGAGGAGGTACGATGCGAGTTTCCTACCGAACAGCTGCTCGAGCAGAGACTGGTCGCTTCGTGAGAGCGCGCCGATGGTCTTCACGTTGACCCGGCTGAGGGCCTCCGCGGTCTTCGGACCGACACCGTAGAGCCGGATGGTCGGAAGAGGGTCGAGGAAGGCCTGGGTGGCCTCAGGGAGAATGGTGACCAGTCCGCCGGGCTTGGCTGAATCTGACCCTAGCTTCGCAACCGCCTTGCTCCTGGCGAGCCCGACGGACGAGGTCAGACCTTCGGCTTCGAAGACTGCTGCCTTCATTGCCTCGGCAGTCTTGGTCGCGGCCGCAAAGTCAGACTCCGAAGACTGCGTGAGGTCGAAGAAGGCTTCGTCTATGCCTGTCTCCTCGAATATGTCTGCGTGCTCCTCTATTATGCCCATCACCCGCTCCGAGATGGCTTCGTACTTCTCGTGGACCATCCTGATCACCGCCGGATTGTGCCCCTCCAGCTTCTTCTTTGCAGTCACGATCGGCATGCCGGACCTCACTCCGAACGCCCTGGCCACATAGTTCGCTGTGCTCACGACGCCACTGTCGGCGGTCCTCCCGGAGAAGACGCAGACGACTACAGGTCTCTCCTTGAGAGAGGGGTCGAGGACCTCCTCTACCTGAGCGTAGTAGTAGTCTAGGTCGATGTGACCTATCACCCGAACCAAGGACGGTGAAGTCGACCGGATTTGGCTTAAGGGGTTTCGGTTGGAACGGCTTGGGACCTCCGACTTTGGGTGGTGGGGTCGGCCGGATTTGAACCAGCGATCTTCAGCGCCCGAGGCTGAAAGCCTAGACCAGATTTGCCCCAGGAGCCGGGTCCTAGTCTCGGCGCCCTGGTCTAGCCGACGACCCCCTCGTCGCGCCTCCTCGAAGGTCATCTTATATCCTATGGCGGGGGATTCTTGCAGTTTGACCCAGAAAGAGACGAAGCGTGCCGCCCGAGGCGCAGGACGTTGGAAGGTCTATGCGACGGCAGGCTTGCTCCTGGTCGCAGTCGTGGTGGCGGCTGTCGCCTGGTCGGCACTTCGAACCTCGCCCCAGGACGAGGAGAGTGGCAAGCCAATCATCCTCTATGTCGACCAAGGCAACGGCGTCGTCAACACGACCAACTTCGGTACCATGGCGGACTTCGCAGTGGCGCATGGTTTCAACACCATCTTCTTCCAGGTCTACAGAGAGGGAGTTCTCCTATTCGACCAGCAGAGCCTCGCGGCGTTCGTGAGCGACGCCCATGCCCTGAACCTCAGCATATTCTTCTCGCTCTACATCACAAACTCGTCGCAGGAGATACCCTTGACTGCTCTAGGCTCGGGCGAGAACGGCGTGAGTCTGGACATGTCTACCCTGAGCCTCTCTTCGCAGGAGTCTCTGCTGGCGCTCTTGAAGTCGGAATACGGTGGGCAGACGGCTGTGACGACCACCGACATGACCTCGCCGTTGACGCCAAATCTGCTCGTGTTGGAGACGTATGGAACTGGGCTGCAGTCATACGTCAGGCATGGCGTGATAGGGAGCGTTGGCGTCTTCACGACGTCAAGCCTGGCGCAGTATCAGTCAGAGTTCGACTACGCGCTGAAGAACAGCGACGGCGTGATGGTCTTCGACTATGCAGGCCTGATGAAGAGCGGTTACTACTAGGACTGTCGCAAGTCTACGGACTGCTGACCATGACTATGCTTGTGACCAAGACCGGTGTGACGGGTTCGTCCTGCCCTCCGACCGTCTCGACAGGCACGCTGCCAAGGGCCTGAACCACGCTCTGCCCGGAGACCACCTGCCCGAACACCGCGTAGCTTTTGTCAAGGGAGAGATTGTTTGCCAGATTGATGTAGAACTGCGAGGTCCCGCCGACGCCTGCCCCCGTGCTCGCCATTCCGAGGGAGTACTTGCAGTTGCGGAGATAGCTCGAGTATTCGAACGGGATGCTCACATTAGAGCTGTCCTGGCCCCATGTGGATCTGTTCCCTCCTCCGTTCCGCGTGGACGGATCTCCTGTCTGGATGACGAAACCAGGCTGGATCCTGTGCCAGGTCAGATTGTCGTAGAACCCTTCGTTGACTAGATTTACGAAATTCGTCACTGTCTTTGGCGTGAGGGAGCTGAACAGCTCGACCACGAAGGACCCCTCCGAGGTGTTGACTTGGGCGTACAGCAGCGACGAAGCGGGGACCGCGGTGGTGAGGGTGGCACACTCGCGACTGAAAGGACCCACTCCTGCCACGTAGGCGTAGGAGGCGCTCGAGATGCCCAGGATGACAATAAGCCCCACTATGAGATACGTCTTGGCATGGCCAGACTGCTTCCTGCGCCTGGGCTTGTTGACCATCACCGACTGAGGCTGCCACTCGAGCACAAAAACGTATCCAGTCGTCGGAGTCGTGAAGCGAGCCTTTATAGGCAGAGCGACGAACGTATCTTAACGTTGTCCGCAGAAAGGAAGACTGTGATAGTCGGGCAGTCGAAGCCCCTGCTGAACTACGTCACGGCGTGCATAACCATGTTCAATGGTGGTTCGCGCCAGGTCGTCCTAAGGGCAAGGGGAGAGGCAATCAACATGTCCGTCGAAGTCTATCAAGTCCTCAAGAAGCGTTTCATGAGCAACGTCGAAATATCGAACATCGTCATAGACGGGGAGAACGTGACATCGAGGGACGGGAGGCAGCTCAACCTGCCCGTACTTGAGATAGAGCTCTCGATACCCCAGTAAGTATTTTAGCGCCTTCGTCCGGCCTGAAAAGGAAGGTTCCTTTATGAAGTCGAGGAAGTTTGCGAAGGTCGTTACTTCTCTACCAGGGAAGAAGAGCGCCGACATCGTCGAGAAGACCGCGCAGTACCTGTCGCCTTCTATCTCCAGGTTCTATCCTCTGGCTGTGGAGTCGGCCCACGGCTCCATCGTAAAGGACGTAGACGGGAACCAGTTCATCGACATGGCGGCGGGAATCGCAGTTCTCAGCACTGGTTCGACTCATCCAAGAGTCGTAGAAGCGATAAGAAGGCAGTCGGAGCGGTTCATCCACTACTCGTATACCGACTTCTACTACGGCAACGTCGTAGAGCTCACGGAAAAGCTCCTGCCGCTGGTTCCGGGGGACTTCCCAAAGATGGCATACTACGGAAACAGTGGTGCCGAGGCCATCGAGGCCGCGATGAAGCTTAGCAGAAACCACACCAAGAGATCCCTCTATCTGGCGCATTCGGGGTCGTTTCACGGAAGGACCATGGGCGCGCTAAGCCTGACGGCCAGCAAACCCATCCAGCGAAAGGGCGCCCTGCCTCTGGTCCCTGACGTTGTCCACTTCCCCTTCCCCTATTGCTTCAGATGTCCTTGGAAGCAGACCTTCCCAGAGTGCGACTACTACTGCGTCGATTACTTCAAGGAGCAGTACTTGGAGAAGTTCGTCTCCGTAGACGAGGTGGCTGCCTACTTCTTCGAACCGATTCAGGGAGAAGGCGGATATGTCGTCCCTCCGCCTGACTACTTCCATCGAATGGAATTCCTGAGGAAGGAAGGAGTTCTGTTCGTAGACGATGAGATTCAGACCGGAGTGGGAAGGACAGGGGAGTTCTTCGGACTCGAGAACTTCGGCATCATACCAGATGCGGTCACCAT
This sequence comes from Nitrososphaerales archaeon, assembly GCA_030044375.1. GTDB lineage: Archaea > Thermoproteota > Nitrososphaeria > Nitrososphaerales > Gagatemarchaeaceae > UBA183. Next base: position 6,158 of record JASHVX010000060.1, read on the forward strand.
AGCCAAAGGAATCGCCTCAGGGCTGCCCCTGGGGGTGATGGTCGCCAAGTCCGAAGTGATGAACAGCTGGAAGCCAGGCCAGCACGCGTCGACCTTCGGGGCCAACCCTGTGGCGGTGGAGGCCGCCCTCGCGACGTTGGACATTATCAAGTCAGAGCATCTGTTAGAGAACGCCAAGAACTTGGGGAAGAAGGCCGTCGAGAGGATGCTCGAGTGGAAGGAGAGGTACGAGATAGTAGGCGACGTGAGGGGGCTGGGACTCTTCATTGGGATAGAGATAGTGAGGGACAAGCGGAGCAAGACGAGAGGAGAGGCAGAGGCCAAGAAGATAATCGACTACTGCTTCCGGCACGGCGCGCTGGTGATAACCGCCGGGCGCAACACTCTGAGGGTGATCCCACCACTCAACATATCAGAGGAAGAGTTCACTGAAGGGCTCGACATCCTCGAAGAGGCCATCGGAGAGGTCAACTCGACAGTCGCCGGGAGCTAGGCCATGTATGACTTCGAGACTCTAGCAGGTGAGCTGCTGCAGAGCCGCCCTGAGCTGAGCAGGGATGAGCTGATGCGGCGCGTCAAAGAGAAGAAGCAGAGGATAGGAGCGGGATACCTCACAGACCAGGGGGCGCTGTTCCTGGTGGCGGGAGAGCTCGGGGTGTCGCTCAGGAAACCGGATGCGTCGTCAGACATGGCCATCAAGGACATCTACATCGGCAGCAACGAGGTCAACGTCGTGGCACGCGTGCTCGCGGTGTATCCCATGACGACATACAAGAGCAAGAAGGATGGGACGCCAGGCAAATACAGGAGGCTCGTCCTGTTCGACGGTCACGACATGGTGAGGCTCACATTATGGGACGGGGCGGGCGAGAACCTGTCAGACATGGGCGTGGTCGTCGACGCGCCGGTGAGAGTGGTCAACGGGTATGTCAGGCAGGGGCTCGACGGGAAGCCGACGCTGAACGTGGGAGAGAGAGGGAGGGTCGAGACGGTCTCAGATGAGGCGACGACCTCGAAGCTGCTACCGATTGCCGCTGCGTCAGAGAAGCTGACCAAGGTGTCGCGAGAAAGGGAGTATGTGGCGATTGAGTGTTTGGTTGACTCCGAGCCCCGCTATAGCGAGTTTGTCAGATCAGATGGCTCTCAGGGCTCCCTGTTCCAGTTCGGCGTGAAGGGTGACGAGAGCAACACTGAGACGAGGGTCGTCATATGGAGCCCGTCTTCGCGCCCTGAGCTGAAGAGAGGCCAGAGGATAGTCGTGACCAACGTAAAGACCCGACCCTCGCTCAACGGACAGTTCGAGATTCATGGAGATGCCGGGAGCGCGGTGATGCAAGGGCCGAAGGCGCCGCCGATGGAACTTAGGGTCGCAGCCAAGAGCGCGGCCCCGTCGGGCACTACTCTGGTTGCCCTAGACAAGAACGGCAAGGTGTGGGTGGTAGAAGAGGGGGACGAGGACCAAGAACCTGCTGTAGGAGATGCCGTTGCGGTCAGACCCGAAGTCCAGTCGGATGGGCGGCTACGGTGCAGGTCGGGAGGCTCGGTCAGCGTGGTGGACGGAGGCTCTCTTCCCAGCTTGGATGCTCTGACGACGAAGCTGCGAGACGCGAAGGACGAGTCGCGTCAGATAATGATTGAAGTCATTGCGCTGTCTCATGGAAGCGTCGAGGATGTGAATCTGAAAGACGGGACGACCGTGAAGAAAGGAGAGCTTACGGTCGGTGACGACACTGGAGAGATGAAGCTCGTGGCTTGGAGGGAACTGTCAGGAAAGGTCGTAGGCGCACAGCCTGGTGAGAGGCTCAGGGTGGTTGGAGTCACTCCGAAGACAAACAAGGTCGGCACACGCGTGCTACAGGTGTCAAATCTGACCGTTCTGGAGAAGGTAAGCGAGGACCGCTAGGTCTTGGATCGCCTTAGGGCTTCGTATTCGTAGACGAATATCACCACCAGGGCGACCACGAAGAGCACTATCATCGCGGTGGCAAGGAAGCTGTAATAGGCGTCCACGTTCAGGAATGGGAGAAACACAGTCTACCCGTGGGGCCGCGGGCCCATGACTGATAATAAGCGTTGCTGGGACATGGGAGTCTGCTGCATGCGCCGGCAGACGAGTGCCGGGGGCGGGACTCTCGTCTTCAAATTCGAGCCCGCGATCTTCGGATTTCGCATCCGAGCTTGGATTATGAGTTACGCCCACGTTGAGCGTGCCCGACGCATTAGGCCAAGCTGTGCTACCCCGGCACGGACCGGGCGCCGGTCTGCGATGATTAAAAGACTCGTGGTGCGCTTCATCCTGTCAGAACTCTTTCCTTCGCTTCAACGATTAAAAACTGCGTCCGACCGGTCTGGCCCGAGCCGCGGTAGCTCAGCTGGTTAGAGCGTTGCCTTGGTAAGGCAAAGGTCGTGAGTCCGAATCCCACCCGCGGCTCCATCTGAGACATACTATGAGAGGGGGACGATCTTCCGCGACATATGCATCGACAAGAGATGCGATGCCGAACACTTAGGATTGAAGGGCTCGAGGACCGCTGCACAGGTTCTCGCCAACAACTCTATGTAACGCCTTGCGTCGTAGGAACTGCTCGCGTTCCACGCGTCGAGAGGAGTGGCCCGCTTCGAACCCCGGCCCTTGTAGTCGGTGATGACATAGTGTATCCCTTCGCCGGCGTGGAGTCTGACCCCCTCGCTTTCCAGAGCATGGACGGCTGCACTCTGCACCGTGTTGACATGATATTCCGAGGGGTCCTTGGAGAGATTGGTGGTGAATGCCAACTCAGCCGCGGGGACCTCGTGCCGCTCCAAACTCTCGGCGCATCTGAGGAACACGCCTATGCAGTCGGAGACCCGCGACCTGGCCTCGTCCCTCGAGTCTGCCTCAGCAAGAAGCCTGATGATTTCCATCTGCCACTTCTTGAATGAGAGAGGCGTGTCGTGCCGCCGTGCCTCTACCCCGCGGACCTTGAGCTCGCCGCTCCAGTCGACACCGAAGTATCTGTTGAGGACAGGGGTTGCTGGATTCTCCCGCGAAGGAAGAAAGACTATCCATTTGTATTCTCCCTCGAATGAAAGCGGGAACCCTGTACGCTCTTCGATTTCTGACCGTAGTTTCAGGTACTCGCCTGGTTCAGTCAGCTTCCCGTCCTCCTTTTTCAGCCATAGTGAGTCGACGATGCAGTGGATCAGCCTGAACCCGTGAGCCTCGGCTATCCGCATAGTGTCCAGCAGGATTTTCCTGTCCCATGCGCAGACAGCGATGTGCGCATCGATCCTCCCGAACTTCGCATTGTTGAACCCGAGGTATCCGAACGTCGTCACGCCGAGCCACTTCAGTACAGCCTGCCGCTCGTTGTACTTCTTGTAGTTCGAAGTTCCTTTTGCGCTGAGTTTGAGTTCCTTGTACTTGAGCCTCTTGTTCACGATGATCTCGATGGCGCTCGGGACCAGTCCTGTCTGCCGCTCACATACGTTCCAGCCCAGCTCAGGTACCCTGTTCGACGAACTAGGGCAGCATCCGCACTTCACGGTTTCCGCTGATATGTTCTTCCTCAGCATTATGTTGGGATAGAGGGAGCTGAAGTCCAGCTCCCCGACCCCTTCATGTACTCCCATGATGGGTTCGAAGACGAGTCCGCCCCTGTCCGCGGCCAGCAGCTCGTTCCTGTCCTTGATGACTTCAGATAGGGTCGGCTTCCATGGGACGAGCAGCCCTCTCTTCGAGGCGTGGTAGAACTGCAGGCTCGACAGGGCCTTACCTATGCTCGCCCTGCTGGACGTGTGCATGGGCATCCTGCAGAGCCGGCTGAGCTCGAAAAGGCCCTCGAAGCCGGCTTCACCATATGCGAACGAGGAGTTGACGTCGATGTGTACCCTGCCGTAGAGCTTGATTGAAGATGGCTTGTAGAGGATTTTACCGTAACTGAAGTACGATGTGCCGTCCTTGGCGGGGAGCCTCAGGACGCTTTCGTCCCTGTCGAGCCTGAACTGGTCGCTTATTCCGTGAGCCTCGGCGCGCCTGATCAGGTATGGAAGGAGGAATGTGTCGCCGTCTTTCGTGAGCACGAAGTCAGGGTCGATTCTTCGCACTTCCCTGACAAGGCCGAGTAGCTTGTCAGACTCGTCTCCTTCGGCTATGACGATCTCTTCGTCGTCATGTTTGATGATGATTCTTCCGATGCTGTCTGTGGCCTGGGGGATTCTCCCGCGCTTGTCGACTTCGACGTCGACTTTCAGGCTGCTCATGTGGGGGAGCTGGTACTCGTATGCCGCCACGTCATCAGAGAGCCCCCACTGAAGCCCGTCGTCCCCCTGTGTGACTTCGCAGTGAGCCAATGGGAAGATTTCGTGCTCGTATAGGTAGCTCTGGTTGGTCGGGACGTCGACGTTATACAGCCTGAACGCCCCGAACGGGCCCATAGCCTCTATCCTGGCTGCGACCTGCGTCGCTCTCTTGGCATCTCTGAGCTTCGCCTCGATCACTGTGGACATGGCCGTGTCAGTGATTCTCTCGAACCTCCGAGCCTCCCGCGTCAGTACGAAGTCCGAACGCGCCACCCGGAGCGGCGTGGCTAGTTCAGAGATCTCATCGGCAGCTATGAATATCGAGGGGGACCAGTGGTCGACCAGCCGATGAGTCCGGCCGTCTTCGCCCTTGAGCCAGACGACCATCTCGCCCGGGCCCCCAGGATAGAGGTCAAACAGCCAGCCTCGCATTCCTCTCGGCCCTCATCTTCTCAATTTCGCCGGTTAGCCGTATGATGGTCTTGTGCTGCATCAACAGCAGGCTCATGAAAAGCGCTTCGCTCAGGAAAGGCGAGCCTTTCGCCTGCATCGCTGGGAAATAATCGTAGCAGAGCGTGAGCATCTCATCGAACAGCTCCTTGTCTTCTGCCCTCAAGGCATTCGCAAAGCGCCCCCACTCTCCCAGTTCCTCGATGACCTCGGCGTCGAAGAGCGTCATTTCCCGACGCCCTCCTGCCTGAGTTCAGAGACGCGCAAGAGAGAGCGTGCCAGCATCCTGTAGTGGTGGAATATGATCGCCATGCCCATCCCTTCGAACCTCGACGGCCTGGTGGCTTCGGAAGAGGCCGAAAGATAGAGTCTGGCGATGCCGAGCATGTCGTCGAAGACGGCTTTGTCATGCTTCGAGAGAGCCGTCCTGAACGCCTTCCACTCGGCCATCTCCTGAGCCTCGGCTATCCTGAACGATGGTATCGTCCTTCCCATCAGCGGAGCGCCCCCCGCTTCGCTGACTTCAGGAGCTGGCTCAGAGTGAAGCTGGAAGCCATTGGAGGCTTCGTCGGATGCTTGACGAGCCCAGCCCGTATTCTCTTCCGCGACGACGCCAGTGAGACTCCGACATCGGCCCATTCCATGACCGCGTCGTCATGCTTGTTTGGCGATGTGAGAGTGACGACGACCAGTGAATGCTTCAACCGCTCAATCCCATCCTCTATCGATTTCAGGAGCCGCCTGGTTTCCCTCTCTTCCTGCTCGGGTTCGTTGAACGTGCCGAGCAGATCCGAGATGACGACGAGTCTGGCCATGTGGTCCTCCGCGGCGTCGACCAGACGCTTTGAGACGAAGTCTGTGAGCTGATAGCTTGTGAATACACGGCATGTGACTACCTTGCTCATCGCCGCGGTCGACTTCAGGCCGTGCCACTTCGCGAACATAGAGAAGAGGTACAGGTCCGACCGGTTCCCGCCGTCGACGAAAAAGACCGTGGAGTCCAGGCCACCTGCGTCAAACGGGAGTTGGGCCCTGAACACCATCAGTTCAGCCACTGCAGGCGCGGTGTCGCCCTTCATGACTATCAGGCGCCGGGATGAAAACGGCCTCATCATCGAATCCAGTTGCGGAAAACCCAGCGAGAAATGCGGGAATGACGAAGCCTGATAGAACTCCGGGTGTAGCCCTTGGATGGCCGTGCCTCTTGCCGGACTGAAGCTAGGCTGGACCACGGGCGGCTGTAACTGTGCGTGCCTGACGTCACTTTCCAATTCACACCCGCACCCGCGGCAGCTTCCCCTGAACGATTGGACTGTTTCATCGGTCGGCCGCGGGCTTCGCCATGTCAGAGGGACTCCGGCGCAGTCTGCACAGTAGTACGCGGAGCGCGCCCTACCGTCTCTGTGTTCGAGAGCGTGAAGCGCGGCCAATTTTTTTGGCTGGACTTCTCCAGGATATAATGCGGAAGAAGCCGCGAGCGAGTTTGACGAAGGGAGACACATGAAAGTGTCGAGATGCCGAATCGGACTGTCAAGATTTTTAACTCAAACTCGAGGCGTGCCGAGACGGCGCGGGGGTCGCCCAGCCTGGTCAACGGCGCGAGGCTCAGGACCTCGTCCCTCAGGGGTTCGTGGGTTCGAATCCCACCCCCCGCACTGCTTTCCGGGACTCGGGACCGAAACGTGTTTTTGTGCATCACCGGGACCTTTGGAGTGGGTTTGAACACCGCCGTACAGACGTTTGACCTGACCAAGGCATATGGGAACGCGAAAGCGCTCGATGCCCTGAACCTGAAGGTTAGGCAGGGCGAGATACTTGTGCTCCTTGGCCCGAACGGGTCTGGGAAGACCACGTTCCTCAACCTAATCTCGACGGTACTGAGACCGACCAGCGGCACCGCGACGGTCATGGGATATGACATCGTCAAGCAGTCGTTGAAGGTTAGGGAGACGATAGGGATATCATTCCAAGAGCCGCGCGGCTTCTGGAGGCACAAACCGTATCACATTTTGTCGTTCCATGCGGCGATCTATGGTCTCAAGGGCAAGGAGAAGTCCGAGGTGGTCGATCAGACCTTGAAGGACTTCGAGCTCTGGACGTCGAGGAACAAGAGGTTCATGGAGCTGTCAGGAGGACAGGGAAAGAGGCTCGAGGTGGCGAAGCTCTTCGTCAATCGCCCGAAGGTGGCCGTCTTTGATGAACCGACGGCTATGGTCGACCTCGATGGGAAGAGGTTGATCTGGGACAAGATAAGGCAGCTGCGGGAGCAAGGCTCGACCTTGGTGGTGGCTACGAACGAGGTGAGGGAGGCAGAGTACCTGGCTGACAGGATAAGCATAATGAAGGGTGGCAAGGAGGTGGTCACCCAGGATCTTAGGACCCTCAAAGACAGCATCAGTGGTGGGGACGTGGTCGAGGTGGGAGTCAGCCCGACCATCACGAGTGGGGCCCTGAAGGCGATTGAGGAGGTCCCGGGGACTGTCAGGGTGACTCAAACCTCGGAGAACATGCTCAACGCCTTCGTCAACAGGTCGGAAGACTGGCTGCCTCAGATGATGGCCTCCGTGCAGTCGTTCGGCGTGAAGATAACGTCGATCAGGGTCTCTGAGCCTTCGCTCGATGACGTCTTCCTCCACTACACTGGAAAGGAAGCCGTGAAGGCGAGTGCGTGAGCTTTTCACTCTTCTGGGCTACGAGCTCAGAGAGACGTTCGACTCCATACCATGGACGGTGTATTTCTGGTTCTATTTTGGATTCCAGTACTTCGTCTACGGCCAGCTCGTCTCGAGGCTCATCCTAGAGCCTCATGACTACTACCTCTACTATGGCACCGGACTTCTGATCATCATGACGTTCAACGTAGCTTCGTGGTCAGGCAGGCGGTTCGTGGAGGGCGCCCATGAAGGGAGGCTGCGCTATATCCTGTCTTTGCCTATCAGGCGGAGCGGACTCTTCGCAGAACAACTCCTTCTGGGCCTGATAGCCAACCTCGTCCGGATAGGGCCGCCCCTTGTCTTGGTGCTCTGGCTCAATGGGATGCCTCCGGCAGTGCTGCTTACTTCGACCGCCGTGCTCCTTTCCATGAGCGTGGGCATAATGGGGATAATGATCTCGCTTTCGTTCATCGCGTTCAAGTCGTTCGACATATACAGCGCCATAGTCGCGACGACTAGCGCCATCTTGATCAGGTTCAGCACGATTCTGTACCCGTTCTCGTACATGCCGGAGGCGTACGAGTCCGTGGCGCGCTTCAACCCGCTCACCTACGGGGCTGACCTGCTCAGGAACGTGATGAGCATAGACGTAAGCCAGTTGCTTAGTCCAGGGACGGCGATCGTCGTCGTAGCCGCGGTAGGGCTGGCCACGCTCTCCTTGGGCATGGTCCTGGTGCCTCGGACCTTGGAAGGGGTCAGGTCGTCATGAGCAACTTCAGAAGGATGCTTCAGATAACCCGGGTGGACCTTTCGTACTTCTTCAGGACCAAATGGCTCATCGGAACGCTGATCGGCCTGAACATGACCGACATGCTGGTCGTAGGGCTCGTCTACAAGGGCATGATGCCGGCCGTGGTAGAAGGCAACCTCAACTACTTCCAGTTCTATGCGCCCGGCGTCATAATCACAGGGCTCTTCTTCGCCTCGTTCGACGTAGGGAGGAGGGTACACCTAGGCCTTACAGAGGGAGTTTCTCAGTACTATCTGACACTCCCTGTGAGTCTGAACGAAGTGGTCTACGCGCATCTGCTCTCCGCAGGGCTGGGCGGAGCCATCTATGCGGGCGTCCTGACGGTGATTGCGGCTGCGCTCGTTCCGCAGCTCGTCTCTTTGTCAACTCTGGCGCTTGTCCCCTTCATGTTCGTCCTCTCGATGGGCCTCGCAGGCATCGCCGCGGTCCTCAACCTCTTCTCAAAGTCAGGGGACAGGTACTTTACGTTCGCCGATGGAATACAGACGGTCATGGTGAGCCTCAGCACCATCGCATATCCCATATCGATAATCGGGAAATACCTTCCAAACTCCGTCGTGATGCTTGTGGAGCTGAACCCGCTCAGCCAAGGTGCAGAGGCTCTCAGAGCCATCGTCAACGGAGGGCCGTCGAGCCCGGCATTCACCATACCTTCTCTCTTGATCACCTCCTTGGTGCTGCTTGTGGTGGGAGTCGTGTCGTACAGGCACGTCTTCACCAAGCTGAGAGAAGTTGGGAAGATCTAGAACTGGCGTCAGCTCTTCGGTGCTTGCGCCGCAGCTGCCTGGACGACGGGGGCCGGTGCGGCCGGTTTGGGCGCGGCTGGAAGCGGCTTCCCCGAGATGACCGCGAACACGTTCCTGCCGAGTTCTGTCAACGCGTACCTAGCCGGGCCCCCAAAGTGATCTACCCTGTACTCGGAGAACCCGAGCGACAGCAGTTGCCTGACCGTCCAGATGGTCTCCCAGTTCGAGTTGTCTGACGTCAACTCGTCCAGCTCGGAGTTGCTCAGGCCGTCCTTGCTCTTCGACAGGAAGGTCATGGCAGCGACCAGTCTAGGCGACGCGGCTACCATTCGGACGACCCTCCTCTGGGCCCTGGCATCGGAGGGCCAGATCCAAAGCCCTTGCTTCATTTGGTCGGTCCCTCGTCAGTATCCTGATAAAGCTTGATGGGGGCTGCGGTGCTGTCGCGCCATTTACGAGCTTGTCAACTGTTTTTTGTAAGGCATGACAAGTAAGCGCAGATCACGTTGTGAGTCGATGGAAGTTCTAACCGAATACGCCGACCAGAGGGCAGAACTCGAGGAGAGGATTAGGTCGTTGGAGGCCGAGAAGGCTTCGCTCCTCACAGGCATAGCGTCTCTGAAGGAGAGGATCGCCACCTCCGAGCTTGAGAGGTCAGCCGCTCAGCTTGAGAGTGAGGTGGA